>CAYNWJ010000622.1:0-2141 GCA_964400815.1 uncultured bacterium | reverse complement strand
ATAACCCCTCCGTCACATGCGTGACACCTCCCCTCACAGGGGAGGCAGGATACAGCAGGCGACGGTGCTTCATGTTCCCCCAGTCAGGGGGGTACGGTCGAAGAGCGAGGAGGGGTATTGGGACCCCGAAGCAGAGCTCAGGGGAAATAATTCCATTCAATACACCCGGCAGCCGAAAACCCGCCGTTCCCGCAGCGGATGCCGCACCCGCCCCGGCCGGCTACGAAAGCGCCCGTCCCCGCGTCGAGAAGAAGCGCAGGAGGAGCCCCACCGCCACGAGAATACCGCCGGCGAGGAGATCGAGCAGGAACCACTCCGGCTCGCCGTACATGAACTTCACGGCGAAAGCAACCGCTGTCATGCACAATCCCATGATAGCAACGATCAGGCCGATGACGGGGAACGGCGATTTGGTCTCCACGGCGCCCTCCGTGACATAGGGCGTGTCGAGCAGTTTGAAGAAGGCGTCGATGCGCGCCCGTTCCCCGGGAGGCGTCTTCCCCATGACGCTTCCCAGCCAGCAGCCGATCATGGTCACCCCGAAGTTGATGATGATGGAGGTGGACGACCATCCCTGGTTGAGCCAGTAGTTGAGCCGGGGGCTTGCCACGAACTGGTCGCGGTATACGCCCACGAGGATGATGTTGAGCGCGAGAAGCACCGTGCCGGAGACGAAGCCGGCGATGATGCCGGTGAGCGTCCCCCGGGAATTGAGCCGTCTGAAGAGCACACCCGCGACAAGCGGCACCATGATCGCCGGGGCGAAGGCGGTATAGGCCTTCACCATGATGTCGAAGAGGTTCATGCCCTGTATGTACTGGAGGCCGATGGCGATGAGAATTGTGAGAACGCCGATGATGAGAGCGTTTATGCGGCCCACCAGCACCAGGTGATTCTCGGTGGCGTCGGGCCTGATCTTTCTGGCGTAGAAATCGTTGGTGAGCACGCTCGAAAGCATGGTGAACTCGTTCGAGAGCGTGGAGAGCGTGGCGGAGAATATGGCCGCCATCATCACGCCCATCATGCCCACGGGCAGCACCTTCAGGCTGATGACCGCATAGGCGAAACGCGGGTTCTCGAGTTCAGGAAAGGCCACGCGCGCGATCATCGACGGCGTATAGAAGATGACCGGCCCGATGAGGCTCCAGGCCGCCACGGCATACACCACCCGACGGGCGTCTCGCTCGCTCCCCACGCAGTTGTATTTCTGTATCATGGCCCAACCGGCGTTGAAACTGAAGAAGATGAGGACGATCCAGGTGATGAACTGGTAGAGGTCGTAGGGCGGCTGGAGCGGACGCATGAATCCCTCGGGCATGTTCGCGAAGAACGATCCGAAACCGTTCACCTCCCGCACCGCCAGCGGAAAGACCATGCACACCGCCAGGCACAGGATGATGAACTGCACGAAGTCGGTCACGATCACCGACCACTGGCCGCCGAAAAGGGAATAGCCGAGGGTGATCGCGCCGGTCAGCCAGATGATCCGCGACATGGTGAGGTGGTCGCTTGAAAGCGCAGCCGCAAGGAAGATGGCGGTGGCGTATATGCGGATGGCGTTGTCGGCCATGCGCAGGGGAAAGCCCGTCCAGACGAAGACCTGCTTGAGCGCGGGGCTGAACCGGGCCTCGACGAAACCGATGGGGCTCATCTGCCGCGCCCGCCTCCAGCGTCCGACGAGAAGCCAGGCCCCGATGAGCATGCCGGGGATGGTTATGCAGTAGAGTGTCAGCGCGGTGAGACCGTACTTGTACCCCAGCTCGGCATAGGTCACGAAGGACAGGGACGAAAAGGTGGCCATCCAGAAGGAAATGGCCGCCAGCCACCAGGGAACGTTCGCCCCGGCGGTGAAATAGTCCTTCGCCCGCCTGATGTAGCGCGCGAACCAGCTGCCGATGAGAATGATGACCAGAAAATACCCGGCGATGACGATGAAATCCAGCGCCTGAAGGTGCTTCACCGAATCCATGGAGTCTCCCCGTTTCGTGGAACCGCCCGGTCATGCCGGACGGTGACCCTGTTCACGACAGCGCCGCGATCGATTCCTTCAACGCATGAGCGATATAGTCGATGTCGTCACCCGCGGTCCGGGCGAAGACGGGCAGGCTCATGACCTGCGCACATGCCTTTTCCGCCTCGGG
>CAYNWJ010000621.1:0-2148 GCA_964400815.1 uncultured bacterium | reverse complement strand
AATGCCTTTGTGCCGGTTATAATAGCATCTTTTCTCGTCGACCTTTCCGGAATGGTCTGGACTGCTTTTCTCCCGGCGGTTGTCCTGATCGCGGTGGTATCGACATTTTTAGGTCTGTTCATTGCTGTTGCGGTGAGCGAAGTGTTCGAGGCGCAGACGTTCTCCAATTTTTTTCGTTTTCCGATGATTTTTCTGTGCGGACTGTTCTTTCCCATTGAACAGCTTCCCATCTGGATGCGCCCCCTGTCCTATATCCTCCCTTTGACCTATGGCGCCGATATGCTCCACGGTGCTGTCCATGGCGGGAATTCGATGCCGTTTTTACTCGACCTTTTTCTCCTCGTTGTATTTTGTGCTGGCCTCTTCACTGTGAGTCTTCGTAATATCAGGATACGGTGGATATCCTGAACTTGGCGGCATGTTATCGATCGACGGCACGGAACCGCTTTATCCTCTCCATCCATTCGCGAATATAAGCGTCAACAGCGGGCAACTTTCTGGAGGCATCATGCACGATTTGAAACACAAAGACACACGCAGGCGTTTTCTCGAAAAGAGCGTTTTGGCGGGAGCGGCGCTCTCGCTCGGGAGTGCGGGTGCTGGAGAGGCGGATGCAGCGCCGTTTACCCGCAGATCCCCGTCATCGGGAGAGCTCATCCGTCTGGGCGTTCTCACCACGAAGGGCGGGCACATCAGCCGTATCTGGGGCCCGCTCATCAATCCGACCGACGGCAAGCCGCGCCTGACGGGCATGGTCATGACCCACGCCTGGGACAACGAGACCGCGAGCGTGGACGCATTCTGCAAAAAATACGACACCGAAAAGGTCGCGCGCTACGACGGCATGATCGGCAAGGTGGACGGTGTGGTCATGGCTGATTTCGAGTCCCTTCCCTGGAACCAGGACCTTGTGCGGCCCTACCTGGAAGCCGGCATGCCCATATTCGTCAACCGCCCCTTCGCATCGAGCCTCGCCAAGGCCCGCGACATGATCGAGACCGCCCGCCGCCACGGCGCCCCGCTCATGTGCGGGTCCTCCCTCGAATATGTCCAGGCGGTGGATTCCGTGCGCACGGCGATCCCCGAACTGGGAGAACTCACCGGCTATGTTGCCGACAACGCCATGAGCGATTACGCCACCCATGGAGTCCACGGCATCTATTTCGTCCACGCCTGCATCGGCGGCGGTGTCAAGTCCGTCTCATACCAGGCGGAGGACTGGCGGCGGCCCAACGGTCTCATGACCTTCCGTCACGCGGGACGCGACGGCGGCGCCGACTTCTGGGGAGCGCTCCAGCAGGGATACCGCTCGGGAAGCGCCTGGATCAAGGTCGCGGGCCGCGGCTCCACGAAACGCGGCGACGGCCACATGAACGACGTATCGTTCGAACGGCAGATGGACTGGCCGCGGGAAGGACGCGGGCCGGTCACCGACAGCGCCATCTGGCTGCCCATGCTCCATGCCATGCAGTACATGATCGAAACGGGCGAGATGCCGGAATCCTACGAGAGCATCCATGAAAAGACGGAGATGTTCATCGGGGGGTTTTATTCGCTCCTGGAGAAGAACGGCGCCCCGGTCAGCGTTGAGGCCATCCCTCCCGCATGGGAGTGCCCCAATGACAGCCGGCCCATGAACCCGGACCGGTTCCCGCGCGGGATGTTCGGGTGATCTCAGCAGGAAATGCCGGGGCGGCTGGTGATTGTGAACATGCAATCTGAGAATATCATTCCCACCGCCATTCGAGGATGTACATCTCTTCCTCGGAGCTGATGTCGTTGGTCGCGGGCATGTTCCTCCGCATCCCCATTGAACCTCTCCCCCACGCTCCTGTGGGACCCGGAATATCCGGCACGTCCCTATCCCCCTCTCCCCTGTCGTCGAGGACAACGGTACCGATGGTCGTAAGCTCATCGCTCGTGGGGACGAGTTCCGCGATCCTGTCATATTCCCGTCCGGTGAGAACGAGGAATGCGCGCTTTCCGTCCCCCGCCCAGCGGCGTATTTCATCGGCCCACGCATCGAAGGAATCGAACCGCCGGCCGGGACCGTTTTCAGGGGGACGCATCAGACCGCCGCCGGGACCGGGAAAACCGCCTTCCGGTCCATCCATGCTTTCAGGACCGCCGAACCCGCCCGTTCCCGGG
>CAYNWJ010000620.1:0-2152 GCA_964400815.1 uncultured bacterium | reverse complement strand
CTGATCCGTAGTCAGATGCCTTAATCCATTGGGCCATGGGCGCACGTGCAATCAGATTTTTAATATAATTGATCACATGTGGATTTTCAACGATTTTCTCTCAGTCAACTTCCAGAAAACAGGAAATACCTGCGATCATAATTGGGAAACACATTCCCGGATCAGTTTTGTGAGGGATGGTTCGGCGGCGTTGCATGCCGCGATGATCTCGCTGATGTCAACAGGAGCGAGATTGTCGGGATCGCAGAGGTCCGAGACGATTGTCACGCCCAGCACTTCCATACCGATCTGAATCCCAACGATGGTTTCCGGGACCGTGGACATGCCGACCATATCCGCGCCGATGAGCCTTAAAAATCGATATTCCGCCGGTGTTTCGAGCGAAGGCCCGGCAACCGCGACATACACCCCTTCCCGGAGAGATATGTCAAGGGCGCCCGCAGTAGTGTGGGCGAGATCCCTCAGCCGTTTCGAATATGCCCTGCCCATGTCGGGGAAACGGGGACCCAGTTCCGGTTCGGAGAGACCGATGAGGGGATTGTCTCCCAGAAGATTGATGTGATCGGTGATGAGAACGAGATCGCCTTTTTCAAAATCGGGATTCATTCCTCCCGCGGCATTCGAAATCACGAGAATATTTGCTCCAAGTTCCCGCATGACACGAACCGGGAAGGTGATATCACGCATTGAATAACCTTCGTAAAAATGAAATCGCCCCTGCATGGCGACCACGGGTGAGGAGGCAAGATTTCCAATGATCAGTTTGCCGTCATGCGTCTCGACCGTGGACGTGACGAAACCGGGAATCTCGTCATAGGGTATGACCGTCCGGCTGGTGATCTCGTTTGCGAGCCTACCCAGACCCGTGCCCAGGACGATTGCGACTTCGGGGCGGGTATCCGTACTGGCCCTGACATGTTCTGCGGCTTTGAGAACATCCGCATGTAAAGAGCTCATGACACCTCTTTCAGTCGTTTATAAAATTCCCCGGCTTCGACAGGAATTTCCAGTGTTTTCGTACGTGATTTCACTCCGGTGACAATGCGGACTTTTGATTTCGATACACCGATGATTCCTGCCATGAACACGATCAGGCGCTTGTTGGCCGCACCATCGACCGGCGGGGACTGGACCTTGACACGCAGCGTGCCGTCGTCCATCCACCCCGCTATTTCGTCACGGGAGGCATTCGGCGTGAGCCTGACCGTCACTCGCATGGTGAATCCTTTACGCGGTAGTGGTGGCTGGCTTATACACGGATGGTTTTGTCACTGTCCTGAAGCCGCATCACCGTCTTTACCATCCGCTCCATCAGTATCGTTCCCCGGATTTCCGGCCTGATCGTTTATTCGCTTGAGAGGGTCCTTCTGTTTCTTCCTTGTCTGAACGCTGTCGATCGGATCGGTGTCGAGAAACGCCTCTTCCTCCTCGGATATGTCAAGATTATCGAGCATTTCGAGCTGGGTGGAAATGAGGGAGCGTATCTTGGTCAGATAGTTGTCCTTGCGAACTTTGAGGTCGGTGCAGGCGTTTCTGAGTCTGACGAGATCGCGGCGTCCCTCGTCGATGATCGAGGCGGATTTCACCTCGGCCTCGCGAATAATGACATCGGCGTGCTTTTTGGCGGTGTTTATCGTTTCCTCACGGGCGCGCTGGGCCGAGAGGAGTGTTTCACGCAATGTGTTCTCTATTTCGAGATATTTTTTGAGCTGCACTTCGATTGTGGAAATACGGTCCTTGAGCTGGGAATTATTCCGGACCAGTTCTTCGAGTTCGATGGAAACGAGGTCGAGAAACGCCGCCACCTCGTCCGGGTCATATCCTCTGAGCGTTTTTTTGAATTCATGTTTCCGTATATCAAGTGGTGAGATATTCATGCGTTTCCTCCCGTCGGCAAAACCGTAATGCAAGCGGGAACGACACACCGTCATTGCACAGGTGGGTGATTAATTGGATTGTCTCGTCCATTAAGCGACAGCTCTGAACACCATCAGTCCCTGGCAGTCTGCATAAAAAAAAGAGAAGCTGCATAAGTGATTCAGCCCATTCATCCTCCGATGAGGGCCTTCAGAACATCCATGGTGGCCGCAACGCCATATCCGGTGAAGAGAAGAATGACCGCCGAAAGCAGGGGGGCATAATCACTCTCACG
>CAYNWJ010000619.1:0-2174 GCA_964400815.1 uncultured bacterium | reverse complement strand
CGGCCTCACCGATATCCGTCCTTTCACATGGTCTGGATGGAACGAATCGGTCCGCTATACCTATCGTCTGGATATCACCGACACCGAGGCGGTCTGGGACATGTTCGAACGCCGTGTGCGCACGGTGATCCGCAGCGCCGAAGCGGACCTTGTGCTTTCCGGCCCCGTGGACATGGAGACCTTCGCCGGTCTCTACGAGCGTATCTATGGCGACAGGGGCCGGGCGCTGCCCTGTCCTGCGCCCCTCGTGAAATCGATGGCGGAGCGCGTTCTCGCGAGCGGATCGGCGGAAATGCGCAGCGTCATGGACCGTGAGGGCAGGGTGCTTTCGGCGATGATCCTGGTGTTCGACGAACGGCGGGTGTATTCCTGGATCAGCGGTTCTCTGCCGGACGAGAATTCGAGCGGGGCCTTTTCGCTCCTTTTCTGGGATGCGATCAAGCGGCATTCGGGCGAACGGAGCTGTCTGGACATGATCGGCGCGAACATCGATTCAATCGCCTTTTTCAAAAAAGGATTCGGCGGAGCGCTCACACAGTATTATGTTACCGAATGGTATTCTTCAGCGCTGGTCAGGGGGCTCTCCCGCGTGTTCACCGGGATGCGGCGCATGACAGGCGGGACATGACGGTCCCGCGGTCACATGGGACCGGGCCGGCGCAGCCGCCGAACGGGAAAACCGATCGAACGGTTTCAGTCATTGCTACGGACGACGAATGATCGACCTCATCATCACCTCTCCGGCGAAAGGGCCGGCCACACTCTTCACTCGCAATTTCCGCGTGCATGCGGGCATTCCCATCGGGCTCTACCGCGATGGTCCCCGCGCTCCGGTGGCCATCGTCTATGGCGGCATAACCGGTGAGGTGCTCGAGGAGTTGTGCGGGCTGTACGATGGCATCGTGGCGATTCCCTGGATGGAGAACGACGACATTCCCGAATCGCCGGCGCATTATGAGACCATGACGGTCAAGGCGCCGATCATGGCGGCGGTCAACGATATCGATCTCGAAGGGTTCGTTCCGTTCGTCAAGACCTACGAAGGCGGGCCGCTCGTGCTCCGCGGGAACATTCGGAACGTGCCCGTCCTGGTCTTTACCGCCGACCTCGTGCGCGCGACCATCAGGATACTCTCGGGAGATATGGAGCGGACCACCGGCACGGACCGCTATGGCCGCCCCAATCCTCCGCCGGACAGCCTGACCTATGCGCCCGGTGTTTCCTTCCACTTCAACCTGATCGAGAATGCCTGCCGGTACGTGTTCCGATCCATCGGCCGTCCGCTCCTGTCGCTTTCCCGGTGGCCCGGTTCCGCCCCCATGGCCATTTTCATCAGCCACGATGTGGACGTGGTCAGGAAATGGACCCCCAAACGCGCCGCATACGAGCTTCTCATGGGTATGGGAGGGCTGTTCCGCGGGAAAGGCCGGCGTCTGCTCGACACCGCAACGTCGATCATGGATGCGATGCGGGGGCGCGATCCATACTGGTCATTCGACGAACTGCTGTTCATGGAGAGCGGCCACGGGTTCTCGTCCACCTGGTTCTTCGCCCCTTTCGGCGGGAGCTACAGGAAACGGCTGAACGACCACGACCCCCTCTATCGCCGCCGGCCCTCGGAAGTGGCGGCCATGATCCGGCGGCTGGTGGAGAGTGACTGCGAGGTCGCGCTCCATGGTGTCAGGAACGCCTTCCAGGACGACCATGTCCTGCGAAAACAGCTCGCCTCGTTCGAGGACCGTCTCGGGTTCAGGCTTCTCGGCGTCCGCCAGCACTATCTCATGTTCCGTCACGGAAAAACCCTCGAGGCGGCGGCGCGGGGCGGCGCCCTCTATGACAGCACCATCGGTTTCAGCACGCGGACGGGATTCCGGACGGGCATGGCCACGCCCTATTTCCCCTTTCCGGTCGATGACGGAGGCGCTTTCGTGGAGCTTCCGCTCAATTTCATGGACACCATGTTCATCCATGCCGATGAGGACCATGAGCAGGTCCGCCGGCGGGTGACCGAGGCCTATCTCTACGCCCGGGCGGCGGGGGGAATGTTCAGCGCACTCATCCATCCCGGAAACATGGACCCCATGGAGATCCCGGGACTCGCCCAGTTCTGGCAGTCCCTCCTGGCGAGGTTTCGCATGGACGAGGCGCGTTCCATGACGGGCGGCGAGCTGGCC
>CAYNWJ010000618.1:0-2179 GCA_964400815.1 uncultured bacterium | reverse complement strand
ACCCGCAAGGGTGGAGTTCGCGCTCTATGCCGGTCACGGGGAGTTTCCCCGGGTCATCCTGGCGCCCGGCGATCTCGCGGATGGGTTCGAATCAGGCCGCAGGGCGTTCGGAATTGCCGACAGGTGGCAGGTGCCGGTGTTTGTGATGACCGATCAGTACTTCATCGATTCCTATTACAACATCCCCCTGCTCGACGCCGAAAATCACACCGTCGAGAAGCATATAGTCAGGACGGAGAAAGACTATCAACGGTTTACGCTCACGGATGACGGCATCTCCCCGCGGGGCATTCCGGGACATGGCGAGGGACTCGTCTGCGTCGACAGCGACGAGCATGACGAGTTCGGGCGGATCACCGAGGATCACGATGTCCGCATCGCGATGAACGAAAAGCGTCTCGGCAAGTTGAAGTTTATCGAGGACGCGGCCCTCGAACCGGCGCTCTATGGGTCCGAAGACTATTCGATGCTCGTCGCCTGCTGGGGATCGACGCTTCCCGTTGTCCGTGAAGCAGTCGAAAAGCTCGGCCGCGATGATGTCGCCGTGCTCCATTTCACCCAGGTCTATCCGCTCCATCCGGATACGGCTTCCTGGTTCGACAGGGCGGATCGTACGGTGATCGTTGAAGGAAACGCCACGTCCCAGTTCGGCAAGCTCCTGAAACTGCACCGTGACGTCGTCGTCGACGAGAGCATCCTGAAACACAACGGACTCCAGTTCTCGGTCGAGGAACTGGTCGAGCGGCTCGGCGACGCCCTGAAGTGAACGTGATGAAAACACCCGCCCTTTCACACGGGCGCATGATGGAAAAGGAGAACAGAACGTGGACGTACAGGATTATAATCTCACTGAAGATATCGATATTGCATGGTGCCCGGGATGCGGTGATTTCGGCATTCTCACCGTGCTCAAGAATGCGCTCGCCGATCTCGACATCGCCCCGAAGGACCTGGTGATCGTTTCCGGAATCGGCCAGGCAGCCAAGACACCCCAGTACCTGAACTGCAACTATTTCAACGGTCTGCACGGCAGGGCGCTTCCGCCCGCCACCGCTGTGAAGGCGGTCAATCCACGCCTGACGGTCATCGCGGAGAGCGGTGACGGAGACATGTACGGCGAGGGCGGCAATCATTTCATTTCCGCCATCAGACGCAACCCCGACATCACCAATCTCGTGCACGACAACATGGTGTACGGTCTCACGAAGGGTCAGGCCTCACCCACCAGCCGGAGGGGGTTCGTCACACCGGTCCAGGTGAACGGTGTCATCCTCGAACCGTTCAATCCCATCGCGGTGGCGGTGGCCCTCGATGCGTCCTTCGTGGCGAGAACCTTCATCGGCGACGCCGACCACACACAGGACATCATCAAACAGGCGATCGAGCACAGGGGCTACGCCCTTGTCGATATATTCCAGCCCTGTGTATCCTTCAACAAGGTGAATACCTACAAATGGTTCAAGGAAAACACCTATTCCCTCGACGAGGACGATCATGACCCCACCGACAGGGAGCAGGCCTTCGCAAAAGCGATTGAAAAGGAAAAGCTGCCGCTCGGGATCATCTACAAAAATACCGACCGGCCCGTCTTCGAATCGAGCCTGTCGGTATATGAGAACGACGATACCCCGGTCCACGAGCGTGAACCTTCCCTCGACAAGCTCCAGGAGCTTCTCGTGTCGAAGCGCGCATGAAAAGTATCGCCGAATGTTCCGCACAGAAAGAAAAAGCGTCCGCAGGGTAACGGACGCTTTTTCTTTCAACCCTCGAGGCGAGTTTTCAGGGGTTGATGTGCCACTTCATGAGGAGCAGCAGTAATGTGGTTGCCAATGAACTGCAAAGAATCATACGATACAGAGGGGATATTTCTTTTACAGCTTCCCTGACTTTCATGTTTAATACCTCCCGTTGTTTTGCCATACAGTATATTCGACGCCCCACGTCAGGGAAAGTTTTCATTTTTTTTCGAAATAACCTCCCGTAAACTTATCCGGGTATCCAGTTCGGTAAGCAGCGTGTGATTCAGATGTTCTCTGCAAAGCCCCTTCCGTCGCTTCGCGCCACCTTCCCCCGTATCGGGAGAAGGAACAGCACAGCAGGTCGAGCTCCCTCTCTCCCTTCGGGGGAAGAGGGGATATCGGGAGAGGGGGCGATGGAGCTGCAACTTTTCGCCTGAATC
>CAYNWJ010000617.1:0-2185 GCA_964400815.1 uncultured bacterium | reverse complement strand
TGACTCCGCCCTCACCCTGCACCGGCTCGATGATGACCGCCGCGGTCACCGCGCTCACGGCTTTTTCGACTGACGCCATGTCATTGAACACAGCCGCAGTGAAGCCCGGCAGCAGCGGGTCGAAGCCTTTACGGTATTTTTCCTGCATGGTCGCGGACAGGGCCCCGAACGTCCGGCCGTGAAAGGAATTCGTGAACGCCACGAAATCGGTTTTCGGCGTGTCGAACTTCCGTCCCCGCTTGCGGGCGAACTTGAGCGCGCCCTCGACCGCTTCGGCGCCGCTGTTGCAGAAGAAGACCCGTTCCCCGAAGGAGGCGGCACAGAGCTTCGCGGCCAGTTCCGACTGGGAGCGGATGTGATAGAGATTCGATGTGTGATAGACCTTTTCAGCCTGCTTTTTCACGAGTTCTACCACTGTCGGATGAGCGTGCCCGAGGGCATTGACACCCAGCCCGGAATTGAAGTCCAGCCAGTCGTTGCCCTCGATGTCACGGAGCACCGCGCCCTCTCCCGTCTCGAACGCGAGAGGGATACGGCCGTAGGTCTTGAGTACCGAGGCCTCCGTTTTCGCAAAAATGTCAGCGTGTTTTGGCATGATGCGTTCCTTCTTTATTGGCTCATTTGATACTGTCTGTCAATGATCCGCTCGATTATCCCGAATCGCTGCCATCAAAGGGGACATGGATTCCATGTTCGATGATATGGGCTGAAAAGCTTCCCTGTTCGGGATCAAGCAAGCGGTCAGCCGGAAAAAAGTGAAGTTCGATATCATCTCCCGCCTCTTTCTGGATCGAAGCGCAGAATCGGGCCAATCCGGGAACATCAAACTGTTCGAATTCTTCAATAAAAATCGCCAGATCGTAGTCGCTCCACCTGTCCGGTGCGCCTTCCGCACGTGAACCGAAAAGGTATGTTGCAACAGGCTGAACCCTTTGCGATATCAAGCGGAGCACGACGTTCAACCTGTCTCTTGTTTCAAGAGCGAGAGCAGCCATTTCACCGATTCCTCAGTTTGTTCAAGGATCAAACGAGTCTGATCACGAGATATTTTCATGCCCAAAGCCGATATTTCTTCCGGATAACGAGTTTGAATATAATAGTTTGACAGTTCACGAAACAACTCCGCCATTTCGTCATCAATCTCAAGTCCGGAAACATTCGCAAGCCTCATCAGGGTATGGGTTCTGGGTGGGAACTCTCCTGTTTTTTTTACAATGAGAGCTTTGAGAGCTTTTTCAACAGATTGCTGACTGCAAAAAAGAACATATAAATACCGACCTGAATCGAACATTGCACGCGCTGTCTGAATATCATAATTTGAAAGTTCAGCCCAGCGGTCATAACTGCTCATTATTTTGCCTCGTTACAATGCATAGAAAACAGGAAATATTCCTTTGGGTCTGGATAGATATCTCACTCCACCACCGTACCCCAGTGCTTTTCGGGCTCGATGGAATCGGCGATGCTGTCGGGACCCTTCCAGCCCACGATGTGCACACGTCCCACGCCGTTCACGACGGAAGCTGCGGAGTTCATGAGCTTGGGGATCATCCCGCCCGAGACCTCGCCGGAATCGATCAGGGATTCGACCTCGTCCACCCCGATCCTCTCCCTGACCGCGCCGCCGACACTGATGCCGGGAACATCGGTGATGTAGATCAGATCATCCGCCTTCCAGAATTCGGCGAATTTCGATGCCGCGTGGTCTGCATTGACATTGTATGCCCGGAATCCCGGGCCGATGGAAATGGGCGAAACGACCGGCGTGACATCATGCGAAAGCAGAATATCGACAAGCTCGGTGTTCACCTCATCTATCGCCCCCACATATCCGAGATCGCCGCCCTTCACTTCGAGCTTGACCGCCCTGAACATGCCGAGGTCGGTCCCGCTGACCCCGGCGGCCCGAACCCCCTGTTTCTCAAGCGCACGGGCGATCCACTTGTTTACGATGCCCGAGAGGACCATCTCCACCTGGTCGATGGTCTCGTCATCGGTGACCCGGAGACCGTCGATGAACTTGAACGTCCGGCCCGTGCGTTCGAGTTGGCGGGCGATGTCCTTTCCGCCGCCGTGGATGACGACAACCTGTGTTTGGGGCAGCACACGGGCCACCGCCTCGGCGAACTGCGCCAGAACATTTTCCGTGTCGAGCGTCGAACCGCCCATCTTGACGACTATCCTT
>CAYNWJ010000616.1:1390-2204 GCA_964400815.1 uncultured bacterium | reverse complement strand
CGTCGCGCCGCCCGATGCCGTCCCGAATGGAATTCAACTCGAGACGGACGCGCACATGGTGCAAGTCGGCCTTGTATCGCGGTCCGGGATCGTCACCGAAATACACGCCGTCGGCCTCCCAGTGCTTGCCGTTCCAGTACATGCCGCGGTTGGGGTAATATCCCAGGTTGCCGTAGCCGTCACTGTCGCCGTTGCCGCCCGCCACCGCCCGTTTCTCGGTCACTCCCACAAGATCCTCGCCGATACGGTCGGCGTCGATGTTTCTGCCGTCCTGAATGGCGATGCGCGGGACACCGTTGACCGCCTCGATATAGAACGTGAGGTGTGTATAGGCCGGGCCCACGGTCGGCGGGTCGGCGGTGGTGAGAAGATTGAACATGTGCGGATGCCAGTTGACCCCCGTCCACTCCCAGTTTTCGCTGTGCCTGATCCAGAAGCTCACGCATACCGATTCCACCGGCTCGAATGCGAGCCTGGCGCTGCTTCCCGCCGGGGTGATGTCGCCCTTCTCTTTCCAGTGCCATACGCACGAGCGGTTGCTGCCGTCGATGTGCGTTTCGCGGTCGAGGATCATTTCAGGGCCGTCGAACCACCCCCGCGACTCCCAGTTGTCGTCCTCGAAGGGCTCGTATGCGAGGAGGCGTTCGCCGGGTTCGCGGGAGTTCGTGTCGGTTGCGCCGGATGGATTTGAAACGGGGGCGAGTGCTACTGCGCTGACAATGGCCGCTGTCAGGATGGGAGCGTGTTTCATGAATCCTCACCCGTTTGGGGGTCGGCGGGTGCGGACACGGTCTGCCGATAGACATGCATGAGC
>CAYNWJ010000616.1:0-1380 GCA_964400815.1 uncultured bacterium | reverse complement strand
CTCCTTCATGGAGGGCTACAATCTGCCCTACGGGAAGATCATGGCGACATCGACACCCGGTCCGCGGAACAGGAGGGCGATGGCGATGAGGGAGAGGCGCTCCGGCCTCTGGAGCTTTCCCACGCGGCAGGAATACCCGTCGGACTCCGCCCGCGCCTTGATATAGCTGATCATGACCGAGCCGAAGAACCCGAGGGCGCATACGGCGATCATGACGGGACGTCCGAGGAGATGGTACCGTACGGCGAATCCTCCGAAGACGAAGAACTCGTTCACCCGGTCGATGGCGGAATCGAGGATGCCGCCGAAGGGGGTCGACGCGCCGGTGGCCTTCGCCAGTTGACCGTCCACGATGTCGCTGAACGCCATCGCGAGCCCCACCACGAGACCCGCATAGAGATGCCCCAGCGCGAAAAGCACTCCCATGACCGCGCCGAGGACCATGCTGAACACGGTGACGACATTCGGTGTGATCCCGAAGGCGATGCAGAATTTCGACACCGGTGTGAACATGCTCCTGAAGGCATAATAGAACTTCGTGGAATAGAATCCTCCGGGGTCCCTGCGTTCCTCGACGATTTCACCGGGCGGTGTGTTGTTGTCCATATCGTTCTTCCGTCAGTATTTGTCCGGTACGAAGTTCTGGTCGCTCATGGGCGGTCTGACATACCCGATATCGGTTTGACGCGGAGGCAGTTCGATGGGTTCGGGCGTCAGGTCCTGATAGGGTATCATGCTCAGGAGATGGGTGATGCAGTTGAGCCGCGCGCGACGCTTGTAATCGGCATTGACCACGAACCACGGCGCCTGCTTGATGTCGGTGTGTGCGAACATGACATCCTTCGCCATGGAATACTCCACCCACTTGGCCCGTGATTCCAGGTCCATGGGACTGAGTTTCCAGCGCTTGCGGGGATCGGATATACGGTCCTGGAACCGCCGCTCCTGTTCCTCGTCGCTGACCGAGAACCAGTATTTGATGAGAATGATGCCGTTCCTGACCAGCATGCGTTCGAACTCCGGGCATGACCGGAGAAATTCCCGGTATTCGTCCTCCGAGCAGAATTCCATGACGCGTTCCACACCCGCCCGGTTGTACCAGCTTCTGTCGAAGAGCACCATTTCCCCTGCGGCGGGAAGCTGGGCCACATACCGCTGGAAATACCACTGTGTCTTTTCACGCTCCGTCGGCGTGCCGAGAGCGACCACGCGGCAGATACGGGGGTTGAGACGCTGGGTGATGCGCTTGATGACCCCGCCCTTCCCGGCGGCGTCCCGGCCCTCGAAGATGACCACGACCTTGAGTCCCTCGTGCTTGATCCATTCCTGGAGCTTGACCAGCTCCACCTGGAGCTTGGCGAGTTCGTTTTCGTAAAACTT
>CAYNWJ010000615.1:0-2204 GCA_964400815.1 uncultured bacterium | reverse complement strand
AGCAGTCCCGCCGCGAGCCCGCCGGCTCCGGCCGAAGATCCGATGAATGCCCGTCTTTTCATGATCGCTCCTTTCATATATCATCAATAATGGAGAGTACAGTGCCGTGGTAATGACGGACCGGGCCGCCGAAACCGCGAATCACCCGAACACGCCGCTCACCTTTCCGTCCCGTTCGATCATGCGGTCCAGCGCCATGATGTTGAGCATCAGGTGGCGCGGATGGTGGAAATTGCCCACACGAGACGCGTGGGGCGTGAAGGTCACCCTGCGATCTCCGGAGAGAATCCAGATCGGAAAGCCGTGGGGCTTGAGCGGGAAGGTGTCGAGCACATAGCCGTACATCCTGCCGTACCACTCGCGCGCCCATTCCTCGCCCATATGCTCGACGACGCTCATGAAGCCGATGAGCACCTCCTCCTGCGCCCAGAGCGCCTTCGAAAGCGACCAGTCATATTCGTCAACATGCCTGAGAATGGTGAACACGCCGCCATAGACATCGTCACGGAAAACGGACACATGACGTCTGAACCATTCTGCCGCGGTGAAGAAGCGCTCCTTGTCGCGACGGCGGACGGCATCGTACATGATCATCCAGAGCGCCTCGATGGCGTGGGCGGTGACAAGCTGGTCCACCGGGCCGCCGGGACGGGACATGTCGTGCTCGAGGACCTCGTTGATGAGATCGAACGCAGGGTTGAAATGGTCCTCCATGACCGCATGGATGGCGCGTTCGTTTATGGCGGCTATATCGGGATCGTCCGCGGTCTCGAGCATCTGGGTGGTGAGCCGGGTCAGGACCATCCACACGCCGAGCATGCGCGAACCGGGGATGAGGGGCGCGTCCGGCCCGAGGTTGCCGCGCACCGCTTCCGGATAATAGTCGGGACGGTCATAGAACGCCACGGTGTCGAGGAGGATCTCCTTGGCCCTCGTCCTGTAGCGCTCCTCGCCGGAAGCCTTGGCGTATTCCGCGAGACCGTTGGCTATGAACAGGCTGCCGTACCCCCGTTCGTCCGGCGCCCGGTTCGGTTCGCCCTCACGGGTATATCCCTCGGGCCAGAGAGCGTTACGGCCGGGATCGTGGCGCATGATGAACTCGACGGATTTACGGGCGATCTCCAGGTGTTTCGGGTCCTGGGTGAAGTTGTTGTAGAGGAAGGAATACACCCAGATGCCGCGCCCCTCGTACCACCCGCGCTTGTCGCCCGAGAGGTTTGTGCCGTCGCGGTCGGTGTTGCACATGAAGCCGCCGTACTCGTGGTCCACCACGTGCCTGTCCATGAACGGCAGGAAATCGTCGAAGAGCCAGTAACGGTGCTCCTCCCTGAGTTCCGCAAGGGTTTTTCCGGCGAGCGTGGCCGCAGCCGGTGGGGCGGTCCCGCCGGTTCCGGTTTCACCGCCGCCGGAGCAGGACAGCGCCGGCAGCGCCGCCGCGGTCGAGAGAAATGATCGTCGTTTCACGATGAAAGCCTTTCATGTTCAGATGCATGAAACTCCTTGCCGCCTCGCGGTCCCGTCACCCGTTCCCCATGCGCCGGATGAACTCCTCGAAGACGGTGAAGCCGATCTCGACGCAGTCCAGGGGAACCGAGTCCGCAGTGTCCTCTGGACGATGATAGACGGGGAGCGTGCGTTCGTTATAGCCGCGGCTGTTGATATGGGCGGCGAGAGCGCCGGAGGGCTCGAATGGCAGCGAGTCCATGGTGAACCCGGAATCCTCGATCCGCTGGGGCTCCGTGCCGAGGGCCAGGTCTGTGTGGATGCTCTCGATCATGCTCCAAATCTCCTCGTCTTCGGTCCGAACGTGCAGATTGGGGCCATAGGTGAGCGAATCGAAATTGATGACGCACGCGATATCCTGCATGGTGCCGTTCCGCTCGCGGAGCTGGGCGCATTTGCGGGCCCCGATGTAGCCGAATTCCTCGGAGCCGGTGGCGATGAATGTCAGGGTGCGTTCCGGTTGTATCACCGCGGCCGCTGCGTGGGCGAGCATGACCATGACCAGGGTGGACGCCGTGTTGTCATTGGCGCCCGGAGCGGTGTAGACGGTGTCCAGGTGGGAGACGAAGAGTATTTCCTCCTTCGATGCGCCGGGCAGGGCGCCCACGACGCTCGATGATGTGGCGAGTGGAATGTATTCCACCTGGAACGAGACTTTCACGGGTGTTTCGTCTGCGGCCGCCCTGTCGAGGTCCGCCACA
>CAYNWJ010000614.1:0-2224 GCA_964400815.1 uncultured bacterium | reverse complement strand
GAAACCGTCTCTCTCCCGACGCAGGGGGCGGATCGCCGCATGTGCGTTCGTAGTGCTCACGGCCCTGTGGACGGGCTGCACAGAACAGATCAAGGACTACATTCCCGATGTGTTCCTGAGGACGAAATACCGCGAGATCAGGCTCACGCCCGACGAGCTGCTCGACTGGCAGATGGTGGGCCGCGGCGAGATGACGGTGGACAGCGGGGAAGGCGCCCTGATCATCACCGAGGGCTCCGAATCGAAAGGCATAACCCTCGTCTCGCGGGAATCCTACGGCCGCGATGTCATCGTGTCGTTCGAGTTCATGTCCATGAGCTACGAGGGGGTGAACATGGCGTTCCTGTCCGCCTCGGACAAGGTCACCCGTGGCGGGCTGAAGGTCCCCGAGGAACACCGGGGGAACATGAATTTCTGGACCGAGGGGCGCGTCCAGAACTATATCTTCGCCTTCGACAACGGGTTCTACGAGTCGAAGCCCTTCATCAAGAAGAACCCCGGCCTCCGCGACGTGGCCATGGCCGACAATCCCGTGAAAAGCTCATCCGGCTACCGTCAGGTCGAGATCGGCCGGCGCGGGCAGCGTCTGTGGATCAAACTCGGCGGGGAAACGGTGGTCAGGGGCCGCGACAAGGCCCGCGGCGGCCTGCCGGGAGGCAAGGTCGGTTTCAGGCTCCGGGGTCCCGGCGCGGGAAGCTACACCTGCCGCCTGCGGAACGTGGTCATTTACGAACGTGAGTCCTGATTGGCCGCCGGAGAGCCTTTCGGCCGCATACCGATCCCGCCCGTTTTCGCGATGAAACATTGAATCCGGGTATCCAGTTCGGTAAGCAACGCATGATTCAGATGTTTTCTCTGCAAAGCCCCCTTCCGTCGCTCCGCGCCACCTTCCCCCGAAGCGGGAGAAGGAAAGGCGCCACGGCTTGGGCTCCCTCTCTCCCTTCAGGGGGAGGGCCGGGAAGAGGGGGGCGATCAACGTACATGGATGCTGACTTGGCTGGATAACCGGCTCATTGAAAGCCACGAACAATACTAAGAAAGGAAAAATCCACAATGAGGAAAACACTGCTTCTTTCGGTTTTGTCGGCTGTCCTTCTTCTCACCGGCTGCTCCGGCGGAGAGGCCCCGGATACCGGAGAAACCGCCGGTGACGCGGCGCCCGAACGCGCGGCCCTATCATCGGCCGGCGAAAAAATCACGCTCGACGATCTCGCCGGATGGAATTTTTACGGCATGGGGGAGATCAGGCTGGACGACACGGAAAACGCACTCATGATGACCGAGCACGAGGGATCCGCGGGAGTGACACTCGTCTCGCCGAAGCTCTACGGCCCCACCGTGACCGTGACCTTCAAGGTGAAACCGGCCACACCCCCCACGGTCAACGTGGTCATGCTCTCGGCCTCGGACATCGCCTCCGGCGGCCCGATCAACGTTCCCGCGGACTATGACGGCGGTTTCGGTTTCTGGATCGATGGGAATGTTCAGAATTATATCTTCGCCTTCCACAACGGCGCGCACAGCCGCTTTCCCTTCATCACCAAAAACCCCGGCTCCGAACTGCTCGTCGAGGCGGACTCCCATGCCACCAGCGAGACCTGGCACGATGTTGAGATCGGCCGTGACGGCGGAATGCTCTGGATGAAGGTGGACGGCGCAACGGTCGTGGAGGCGGACGATACGGGAACCCCTCTTCCGGGCGGCCATGTGTGCTTCCGGCTCAGGGGCACACCGGACGATGTGGCGACGGCCTATTTCAAGGACGTGGTCATCACCGCCGGAAACTGACGGAGAGTGTGCATGTCTGACAAACAGGACCTTTCAGCCGTATCCCCCCCCTACCGCACCGTGGTCATCGTCGGGGTCGGCCTCATCGGCGGCTCGCTCGCGCTGGCCATACGCCGCCGGTTTCCCGGTGTGAGGATCGTCGGCGTGTCCTCGCGCGCGGCTGTAACGAATGCAGTGGAGATGGGGGCGATCGACGAGGGATTCGGCTACGGGGAGCTTGCGGCCGCCGCCGGCGACGCCGATCTGGTGTTCCTCTGCACCCCCATCCACCGTATCCAGGGCCTTTTGACCATGCTGGCCCAGGTGGTGAAGCCCGGCGCCCTCGTCACCGACGTCGGCTCCACGAAGCGGGCCATCACCGAACACGCGGCGGCGGTGCTGCCCGATTCCGCGCATTTCATCGGCGGACACCCCATGACGGGCTCGGAAAAGCGGG
>CAYNWJ010000613.1:0-2231 GCA_964400815.1 uncultured bacterium | reverse complement strand
TACACGGCTTCGAGACCGGGGGACGGCTGCGGGTCCTGCTCGACTTCCCGCCCCTGATCCTCGCGGAAGGGGACCGCGTATGGATGGAGATCACCAGCCTGAACAACGCCTCCATCGGCATCGGCGGCCCCGACGGCGCCCGCATGGTCCTCAGGCCCGCGCCCCGCATGGAATCGGAGCCGCTCTACGAGACCAAGGCGCTCATGCCCGCCCTGGGCGAGTTCATGCGCGCCTATCACTTCCCGCCCTGGATATTCGAGAACATCCCGCCCGATTTCGAGCATCCCCATGCCCTCGGCGGCCCCTATGACACCATATTCCCCGCCCAGGCGGTCAAGCGGGTGCTGCCCCATTCCCGTCTTGCGGATTTCTACATCGAATACGCCACGGACAAGTACTACTGGGGCAACATCACCAATCCCGCTGAGAACATCGAGACGAAGGAATTCGAGCGTCCGCCGGATGTCCCCGAATGGGCGTTCCTCCAGCATCGCATCCAGAACGTCCGCTACCGTATCCTCGACTGGCTGGCGGTGAACCAGAACGATGATGGCCAGTTCGGCGGCG
Source organism: uncultured bacterium (assembly GCA_964400815.1). Lineage (GTDB taxonomy): Bacteria > Latescibacterota > Latescibacteria > Latescibacterales > Latescibacteraceae. The sequence continues at coordinate 1,664 of CAYNWJ010000613.1, read as the reverse complement.
GCTGGAACGACGACACCCTCATCATGCGCGGCAAGCTGGACATGCCCCTGGACGGCGCCGAATCAGCCCGGCGGATTTTCGACCGGGTGTTCCGCGGCCTGGACGGCACCCGCCTCTTCGCGGGGGGATACTGCCGCATCTCGCCCATCGACCGTCTGCACAACGGCGATTTCGTCCGCGAGCGCTATCGCATCAACATCTACATGCTCGGCGATCCCTATGTCTACCGCCGTTCGATGGAAACCGCCTGGCATTGGGACAAGCCCGAAAAGACCCCGGTGAACTACGGCCTCGGGAAGGCGTTCCTCTTCGACAAGAACATCCTCGAATGGTACTGGGGGAAGAACCGTCCCCAGAGGCCCTGGCGCGGCATGGACGGGGAGGAGCTTCTCGTGCGGCTCAGGCGTTTTCTTTCGTTCCTCGACGATCTGGCCTTCTTCCGGCACACGGAGGCCCGTGTCCACACCGACAACCAGGCCCTGTATGACGAACGGCTCATCACCCGCATGATCGTGGGCGGCACCGCCGACGAGACGGTCTCCATCGGCTGGCCATCGGGCGGCGGCGAGGACCTGGCCCGCTGGGTGACATACGCCGACAGCGCGGGGCTCTCGTGCCGCTTGTTCTCCTTCGATCCCCTGGACCGCGAGGTCACCGCCCGGCTCTACCGTATCGAACCCGGTGAGTACGAAGTCACCCTGAGCCGTGACATGAACGGCCATCCGGGCGCGGTCCTGTCGAGCGAAACCATCGAAATCCGGCGCTTCGACACCTTCACCGTCACCGTGCCCCCCGCCCGTCCGGTCATCCTTACGGTCACGCAGGCGAAACGCGGCGATGATCCCGAATCGCTGCCCGACCTGGCGGTGGCCCCCTACGACTGCGACCGTAACGCCAACACCCTCTCGATCCGCGTCTCGAACCTGGGCGACGGCCAGTCACGGGAGGCCAGGCTCGTCGTGACCGGCGAATCAGGGGAAAAACTGGGCGAAGGACGGGTGCCGCCCATCGAGGCGGTGGACGATTTCGTGGAGAAATCACGCTGGATCGACATCGGGAACCTTCCCCGCACCGGAACGCTGATCGTCACCGTGGACCCCGACGAAAAGATCGAGGAGATCTTCGAGGGGAACAACAGGGCGGTGGTCGGCGGCGAATGAATCGGGCGGGAGGCATGGTCACCCTGCCGTTCATACACCATGCAAAAGGGACGTTCATCGCAAACGTCCCTTTTTTTTCATCTCTGTCGGTCCGGCCTACTTGACCAGCAGCATCTTGCCGCTTTTCGCGAAGTTCTTCCCCGCCTCCAGCCGGTAGAAATACACCCCCGAAGCCAGATTCGAGCCGTCGAAGATGACGGCGTGCTTCCCGGCGGTCATGGGGGAGTCCACAAGGGTGGCGACCTTCTGGCCGGTGACGGCGTAAACGGTGAGGATAACATTTCCGGCGGTGGGTAGAGTGAACTCGATGGTAGTAGATGGATTGAACGGATTCGGGGCGATCGCCACCACAGGTTTCCAACAAACCGGTCTGGTTTTCTCCACCCCTGTCGATTCGGCCGAATAATGTACGATATCACCATTGATATTAGAGCACCATAACTCGTTGCCATTGACACCATCAACTGCTAAAAATGCTGCTGGATGGTCATCTGTCTGATAAAC
>CAYNWJ010000612.1:0-2232 GCA_964400815.1 uncultured bacterium | reverse complement strand
GAAACCGTTCACATCACGTCACTCGAAATCGAGGTCGTACTGCGCCTTCAGGTTTTCCCGCGATTCCTCGAAGTCGGCGTCCGGCACGGGGAACCACGATCCGCCGCAGTTGCCGCCGATTTCCAGTGTCACCCCCTGCCGTATCTTGCTTTCCGCGCGGGGATTCACCAGGAGCTGGATGCTCGTGTGGGTGTGGGGATCGATGAAACCCGGCGACACCGCGAGCCCCGCGGCGTCGATCAGTTCAACGGTGCGATAGTGGTCGATGTTCGGGGCGATCTTCACGATCTTTCCCCCGGTGATGGCGACATCGGCCCTGACCCCCGGTGAGCCCGTGCCGTCAAACACCGTCCCGCCCCGAATGAGCAGATCGTATTCCGCCTTCGAAGAGCACCCGGTGACGAACGGCGCCGAAACCGAACCCGCGGCGGCAACCGCAGCCGCTCCACGCTTGAGAAATTCACGTCGTTTCATGCGACACTCCCCTTTTCAGTCATTTTACGGCCGCCTGTCAGCCGTCGGTATGTTCTTGTGACGCGCACTCGATGCTCATGCCGGTTATGGAGCATGATACCCCCCTCCGGACTTCGTCCCCGTTCTCCTGACAGGGGGCCCATGTACCGCCGGCGTTTGCCGTACCCGCCTCCCCTGTCAGGGGAGGTGTCACGCATGTGACGGAGGGGTTATATAATCGTCTGTCAGCACATGGTAAGCACTCCCGCCGCACCATCTGATACATTCGGCCGAACTGGTCATGGCATCGTGATATCGATCCAGAACGCGGGATGGTCCGAATAGACATTCTCCACCACCGCGCCGCCGGTTACGCCGTCCCGGAGCGCCGGTGACACGAGGATGTCGTCTATGCCCTCGCCGAGGCCCAGCACACCGTGGCGCGTGCTCACCACCGCGCCGTCGTCGAGGAGGGGCTTGAGCTGTCCCGAGGGACGGCAATTGAAATCGGCCCCGAATATCACCGGATGGGGCTGTTGCCTCACGAACCCGCTGAGAAATGCGACCTGTTCGTCACGGTTCGTCTCCGAAAAGGCGCTCAGGTGGGTGTCGAGCACCGACAGGGAACGGCCGTCGACGGTGATGACGGAAACGATGATCCCCCGCGGCTCCAGGTCCTCCGGGTTGGGCAGCGCCACGTTCTCCGCGCTCTCGACGGGAAAGCGCGAGAGGATCAGGTTGCCATAGGTCTCACCGATATTGGGACCGTAATAGTGATGAAACCCGAGCTGTTCCGCCAGCATCTCCGGCTGACGGTCCATGCGGCTGCGGTCGGAATATTCCCGGTCCACCTCCTGGCAGAGCACGATGTCGGCGCCTATCTCCCGGATGAACGCCCCGATGCGCGCCACGTCGTATATGCCGTCCTCCCCCTCGCAGTGGTGGAGGTTGTATGTCATGACCCTGACGGCGGCCGGCTCGCGTGTCTGCGTCCCGCAGGAGAGGACAAGCACCGTGAGCAGTATGGAGAGCATGACGGGTGTTTTCTTCATTGTCAGCCATCCTGTCTCTTCCAGGTCGGTTCGATACGGCCGCCGGTCTCACGGATGATGGAGAACAACTGTTCCTGGAGACCGTCCACGAGCCGCTTGAGGGCGGGGTCCTGGATGTGGTTGAGAATGTCTCCCGCCTGTGCCGAGGGCTTTTCCCCCGCCAGGAGGTTGTTCATCTGGTCGGGATCCTCACGTATGTCGTACAGCTCGTACAGGTCCCAGATGCCGTGATGGCGCATGAAGCTGTACCGGTCCGTCCTGAGCCCCGTCACCGTCGGCGTCTGGGCGAACGCCCGCTCCCAGAAATATTCGTACAGAAACCCGGTCCGCCAGTCCGTGGCCCGTCCCTGGATGAGCGGCAGGAATGACCGGCCGTGCATGGACGGCGGCGCAGGAATGCCTGCCGCCTCCAGGATGGTGGGGGCGATGTCGATGTTGAGGGCGAGGCCCTCCTCGACACGGGGGGCGCCGGTCAGTTCGGGACAGTGGACGATCATGGGCACACGGATGGAAGGCTCGTACATGCAGCGTTTGTCGATGAGACCGTGTTCGCCGAAGAGGAATCCGTTGTCGCCCATGAAAATGACGAGCGTGTCCCGGTCGATGCCGTTTTCACGGAGCGTGTCCATCACCCGCCCGATGCTGTCGTCCACCCCGAGCACCGTCTCGCAGTAGCTCCGGTAGAACTCGTCGAAATCGATATGGTGGTTGTACATCCCGTCCACGC
>CAYNWJ010000611.1:0-2243 GCA_964400815.1 uncultured bacterium | reverse complement strand
GATGCTCATGACATTCTCCATCTCCCCCGACTGGTACACGATGCCCGGAACGTCGGGCGCCTTTTTCACCTGCTGGCGGAGCGTCTCGTTCTCCCGGACGAGGTGGCGCTTTTCGATGATGCGTTCCAAGATCAGCTCGAGTTCCTCGAGGTTGATCGGCTTGGTCAGGTAGTCCTCCACACCGTGCTTCATGGCTGCCACGGCATCGTCGATGCTCCCGAAGGCGGTCACGACCACGATGGAGATATTCGGATGCTCTTCAACCACACGCCGGGCCAGCTCGATGCCGGTCATTTCGGGCATCTTCTGGTCGGTCACCATGATGTCCACCGTCGAACCTTCGATGATACCGAGAGCTTCCCGGCCGGAGGATGCCAGTTGGACACCGTATCCCTTCTTCTCCAGGTAACCGCCGAGCATTTCACGCTGGACGGCTTCGTCATCCACAATGAGAACATGCGCTTTCATCTGCATCAACCCCGCTTCTGTATGGTTTCGACTTCGATCACGATCCCGATTCCACCGGCGTGGGCAGCACGATCCTGAACACCGCGCCGCCCGCGTTGCCGTTTTCCGCCGTTATTCTGCCGCCGTGGGAGGTGACGATCCTGTGGACCTCGCTCAGGCCGAGGCCGTGCCCCTTGTCCCTGGTGGTGAAATAGGGATCGAAAATCTTCGGCATCACATCGTCAGGGATTCCGGACCCCGTATCGCGCACCTCGATGACCGTGCCGCGCCTGTCCTTGTCCAGCGAGAGTGTCACCGTACCCCCCCGTCCGCATGCATCCACGGCGTTGAACAGCAGATTGATCAACGCCTGCTTGAGCTGGTCGGCGTCGCAGCGGCACATGATACCGCCTCCGTCCACGTTCACCTCGATTCCTTCCGACCGGGCGCGTTCCCGCACGATCGCCGCGACTTCCCCCGCCAGGACACCGAGATTCACATCGGACAGGGAAAGTTTCGGCGGACGGGCGTATTTGAGAAACTGTTCGATGATCTCGCTGATCCGTCTGATTTCGCCGCCGACTGTGGAAAGATATGCGCGGTAATTCTCCTCGTCCTCGACGGGGGTGAATTCCGCCCGCAGCCGCTGGGTGATGATGCTGACCGCGTTCAGGGGATTCCTGATCTCGTGGGCCACCCCGCCGGCGAGCCTGCCCATGGAGGCCAGCCGCTCGTTGCGTCGGCGTTCCTCCTCCATGAGGCGCACCTCTCCGAGAATACGGTCGTGCTCGGCGTCGAGGATCATGTAGTTCTGCTTGAGCATCACGAACACCATGACCAGCACCCCCGAGAAGAGCGCCGCGGCGAACAGGACCAGAAACTGCCGGATGGCCCGGCTCCTGATACCGTCGATGCGGTCGGTTGAGAGCCCGACTCGTATGACACCCAGCCTGTAGTCATCGACCACGAGGGGCGCCGCCACCTCAAGGACACGCTCTCCTTCCCATGCATGGAGCCGTGCGCCGAGATCGCCCCGATGCGCACTCATCAGGAAGGGGTCGTCCCCCATGCGCGACATCTCGCTGACCCCTTCGGAGGCCGCCACGATACCCGCATCATCCTGCAGGACGATGTAGAGAATCCCCTCGCGCCGTCCGATATCCCGGAACAGGGTTCCAAGGCCGACCGACTTTCGGAACGCCAGCATGTCCGCCGAATCCGTGGTGACGACCACAGCCCCGCCATCCCGCCGCGCAACCACGACGCCATACCGCTTTCCCGAATAGTAGCGCCCCTCCATGAAGCCGAGGACGGTGCTCTGGAAACGGCCGTCGAGCACCGCCTCCACTTCGGGACGATGGCCTGAATCACCGCCACGGCCGGCCTGTCCCGTCTCACCTCCCGCTCTCGCCAGGGAGCGCCCCGACGCGTCGAGAATGTTGATCATGTGCAGACCGTTCTCCCGGGCGATGGCCGCGAGGGTTTCCTCATCAGGAATTTTCTCCCGGGTCATCCGCTCGATGAGCCAGGCGTTGTCGAGCAGACGGTGGGCCGTCAGGTCCTCCACCTCGTCGAGGGCATGGATGCCGGACTGTGCCGCGATGCCGGTGATCTCTATGAGACGCACCGCCTCGTTCATCATGAGTTCCCGGAGATCGGCGGCGTTACGGCGGTATCCGAAATACAGGACGGAACCCAGCATGGCCACGAGCACCAGCCAGACGACCACGATATATTCCGCTCCGATACGGGCGATGCGCATTGCCGTGTGCCCCTCAATGGATGTCGAAGCCGAC
>CAYNWJ010000610.1:0-2257 GCA_964400815.1 uncultured bacterium | reverse complement strand
CCTGATCATCGGCGCGATAGCCATCACGGTGATGTTGAACACCTGGTCGTTTCTTCCGGGAGTTGTCTTCGACACGCGCTCGATCCTCATGAGCATCACCGGACTGTATTTCGGATTCGTTCCCACGTTCATCGCAGCGGTTATGGCGGTTTCATTCAGGTTGTATATGGGCGGATCGGGTGTCGTCATGGGCGCGGCCTCGGTTCTTTCATCCGCAGCCGTCGGTCTGTTGTGGGCGCGTTATCGCTCGAGCTTTCGGGAATGGGAACGCTGGCTGGAGCTGTATGTGTTCGGTATTACCGTGCATGCCGTCATGTTTCTGTGGACGGTGTTTCTGCCTGCCGATGTCGCTGTGCGGGTCCTGAAGAACATATTCCCGCCGGTCATGCTTCTGTTCCCCATAGGAACGGTCATCATCGGAACACTTATCGAAAGGCAGCGGGACCGCAGAAACGCGGCGGAGACTCTGGCAAAAAACGAGATGATGATCAACCGCTCGCAGGAGGCGGCCCGCATCGGGAGCTGGGAATTCGATCTCGATATCGGAACGGTCTCCGCATCTGACGAAGCCCGGCGCATTTATGGGCTGGATGACGCAGTCTGGACCATTCCCCGGGTCCAGTCAATTCCCCTTCCCGAATACCGCGGCATGCTGGACGAGTCGATGAAAAACCTCGTCCGGGGAAAGGCCGCCTATGATGTCGAGTTCACCATCAAACGCCCGACCGACGGCGCATTGATCGACATTCATTCCATGGCGGAATATTCACCGAAACGCAATGCCGTGTACGGCACCATACAGGACATAACCGACCGCAGGCGGGCCGAGCGAAAACTGCGCGAAAGCGAGAACCGGTATCACAGCATTTTCGACAAGTGCTGGGCGATCATGCTCATAATCGACCCCGAAAGCGGCGACATCATCGATGCCAACCCCGCCGCGTGCGAATATTACGGATGGAGCCGCGAGGAGCTCACGTCGCTGAAAATCGATGATATCAATACCCTCTCGAAAGAAGAAATTTTGCGGGAAATGGAAGCAGCCTCCGCTGAATTTCGGAACTACTTCCATTTCATCCATCGCCGTTCCGACAGTTCACTGCGCAACGTGGAGGTCTACAGCGCACCGGTGCATTTCGATGGACGGCGCCTCCTCTATTCCATCATCCATGATATCACCGAGCGTATCAGTGCAGAGAAGGAACGGGACAAATACGAGAACGAACTGCGCCAATCACAGAAGATGGAGGCGATCGGTCGTCTGGCCGGCGGCGTGGCCCATGATTTCAACAACATGCTGAGCGTGATCCTGGGTAATGCTGAAATGGCCGCGATGGATATCTCCGGGGACAGCGCCGCGTCGGGCGAACTCGGCGAGATCGTCAAGGCCGCAAAAAAATCAGCCGAATTGACGGGACAACTGCTCGCGTTCTCACGAAAACAGGCGGCGAAGCCACGGGTGATCAATCTCAACGAAAGCATCGAGGAACACCGAAAGATGCTCGGCCGCCTGATCGGCGAAGACATTGAAATTGTATTCAACGCAATGGACGGTCTCTGGAATGTGAACATCGATCTCTCGCAGCTCGACCAGATCCTTACGAACCTTGCGGTCAATGCCCGGGACGCAATAAGCGGCGCCGGTGTCATAACCATCGAGACATCGAATGTGATCATTGACGAGACGGCGTCGCGGCAAACGGCCCTCGACGAGGGCGGCTATGTTCTGCTCGCATTCAGTGATGACGGCCCCGGTATGAGCCGTGAAACCTCCCGTATGATATTCGAACCCTTCTTCACCACCAAAAAAAAGGGCGAAGGCACCGGCCTGGGGCTGTCGACCGTCTATGGCATCGTGAAGCAGAACGGAGGATACATCCATGTCTACAGCGAACCGGGCAATGGCGCGACATTCAAGATATACCTTCCCCGGAGCGGCGGACAGGCGGAACCAACCGGCGAGAAGACCCCCATTGCGATAGAAGGAAGCGAAACCCTGCTCATCGTCGAGGACGAGAAACAGATCCTCTCCATCGCACGGAAAACTCTGGAACGTTTGGGATACCGTGTATTTACGGCGCTTTCGGCGGAAGAGGCTGTCAGGATCGCGGAATCGCATTCAGACAGGATCGACGTGCTCATCACCGATGTTGTCCTGCCGGTCATGAACGGGCGCGAGGTGCAGATCGAGATCGGGCGCCGCATCCCGGGGATTCGGACGATATTCATGTCGGGGTATACCGCCGATGTCATTGCC
>CAYNWJ010000609.1:0-2286 GCA_964400815.1 uncultured bacterium | reverse complement strand
CCTGCTCGCCCGCGACCGGGCAGCCGTAATCCCGCGCCCTCCCGTGAAGGCCCCGGCAGAGTGAGAGTGCATCGCCGAGCCGCATGTCTTTCGGCATGGAGAGCGAGACCAGGCTGAATGACGGTGTTCCCGCCATCGCGGCGATATCGCTGACCGCCGCCGCCATGATCCTTCTTCCGGCCTGTTCGAACGTCATCAGGTCACTGCTGAAATGCACGGTGTCGAGGAAGGTGTCCGTTGTCGCCAGGAGGTCATTCCCGCCGGGGAACCCGGCCACCAGGCAGTCGTCGCCCACCGAGCGGGGAAACGCGCCGCCGTCGGGAGGCATCTCTTTCCTGAGGGCGTCGATGAAAGCGAGTTCGCCCGCTTCGCCGAGCGTGATGTCGTCCGGTAGTGTCATGGAATGTAATATCAGGTTTTCGGGGACGTCAGTCAACAGGAGTATCGTCCCGGAACGATCAGGAGGCGGCGGCCACGGCTTCCTTTTTCGGGTCAGCAGGACGCCGGTAGCATTCTCGGCACTTGAGACAGGCGTGGGAATCGACGTCTTCCGGGCGCGTGATGTGCACCGGGCAGTGCTTGAGGAAGAAGCGGCGTTTCCCGTCGGGGACCTCGGGCTCCGGCGGATGTACGAATAATGAGAAACGGTTGAAGAGTCCGAAAATGGCGCCCAGCGGACAGGCGGTTCTGCAGAAGGGACGCCGAACGAACACGGCGCCGGCGATGAGTGAGACGAGCAGCGCGATCTTGAACCAGAACCACCAGCCGATCATGGACACCAGCCCCATGCCGGTGACGAACATGTCCGGGGACGCCTCTCTCGTTTCCAGCCAGTCCATGGTGACGAGGGGGATGCCTGCCTCGAGGCTTCCCGCCGGACAGAGTGTGCAGAAAAAAGGTTCCAGGACGATGAAGGGCATGATGATCACGAGGCCCACGAGGACCGCGTATTTGCCGTATTCGAGAAACCGGGGGATGCGCACATGACGTTTCCTGAATCGTGCGAGGAGGTCCTGCAGAAAACCGAAGGGGCAGAGATGTCCGCAGTAGAAACGCCCCGCCATAATCCCGAACACGCCCACGACACCCACTGCGAAAAGGGGAATGGCGCCGATCACGAAGAAATGCTGTATGGTGCCGATGGGGCAGGCTCCCTGCGCGAGGGGGCAGGAATAACAGTTGAGAACCGGCACGGGGAGCCAGGCGAAGCTCAGCCGCTCGATGAACGGGAAATTGAACATGAGCACGCCGGCTATCTGCCAGTATATGCGTTTGATGCCAGCCAGCACGTTACTTGAGCCCTATGCAGGAAAAACATATGAGTCGGGCGTTCGCTATCACGTCGGGAAGCTCGTCGCGGAAAATACCGGCCGCGACGAGCGCCGCGAACACGACGGCCACGAGGATTTGAACGATGACCGGACGGGAGAGCCTCATCGATACTAGCTCCGCTGTTCGTGTTTCTTCTTGAAGTCGTCGAAAGAGCCGTCCTTATAGGCCTCTTCCTGGAAGAAATCGAGGATGACCGCGAAATCCTCCTTGGGGATGAAGCTCGATATCTTCTGCACCGGTGTCCCGTCGTCGTCGATGAACAGGAGGGTGGGGAGACCCCTGCCGCCGAAGAACTGAAGCAGCTCCGCATGGCCCATCTCCTGCTGTGTGAAACCGGACCCGCCGTCAAGCCATGCAACAGCGTTTTTCTCCGATTCGTTCACATACACGGTTCCCGTGCTTTCATGATCCTCCGTGTCGATCATGATCCCCACCCAGCCGTCGATGAACCGTTTCTGGATCATGTCGGCGGCGTAGGTCTCTTCCTTCATCTGCACACAGAACTTGCACCAGTCGGCGGTGAAATGCACCAGCACGGGCTTGTTCGCAGCCTTGGCTGCGGCCATGCCCTCGTCCCAGTTGTGATACCATTTGAATTCGCCGCCGGCGTCCACCATCGCGGCGGGTTCCGTGGAGGGTGTTTCTGCGGCGTCTGTATCGACGGTGGAGGTTTCGACCTGGGCCATCATGCGCGTATCATCCTTTCCAACCGCGGGCGTCTGTTCCTCTGCTTCACCGCACGCCATGGCGAGCACGATGAGAAGTGCCATTGCTATTGTCAACCGTTTCATCTTTTTCCCCTTCCAGTGTGGTATTTCAACAATAATTTACGCTTCATAGTTTTGACGGGAAACATACAAAATCGTTCCCGTCTTTTTGTAAATAATAGTTAATAAGCTATATTTATAATATACTACAAAGAGAACTTTCAGTCAAGAGACGATATCTTCCTGG
>CAYNWJ010000608.1:447-2288 GCA_964400815.1 uncultured bacterium | reverse complement strand
GATCGTCTATCCCCACCCGTCGCTGGAGCCCATTCTCCGGGATACCTATGGCGTCATCGTGTACCAGGAACAGGTGATGAAGATCGCCAATGTGCTGGCGGGTTTCACCTTGGGAGCCGCCGACGAGCTCCGCCGCGCCATGGGCAAGAAGAAGGTGGAGGTCATGGCCCAGATGAAGCACAGATTCATCGAGGGCGCGCGCGAAAAGGATGTGCCGGAGCGGACGGCGGAAGAGGTGTTCGACCTCATGGCCCATTTCGCGGGATATGGCTTCAACAAGTCCCATTCGGCCGGTTACGCCATCCTCGCCTACCAGACCGCCTGGCTCAAGGCGCACCATCCGGCGGAGTTCATGGCGGCGAACCTCACCTCCGAAATGAACAACACCGACCGTATCGTCATTCTCATAGAGGAATGCAAAATCATGGGGATCACGGTGCTGCCGCCGGATGTCAACAGCTCCTTCGACGAGTTCACCGTGGAGGAGGGCAATGTCCGCTTCGGCATGGGCGGCATCAAGAACGTGGGGCACGGCGCCATCGAGTCCATCGTGACTGCGCGGGCGGACGGCGGACCCTTCGCTGATCTCTTCGATTTCTGCGGCCGTGTCGATCTGCGCTCCCTCAACAAGCGCATGATCGAATCGCTGATCTACGCCGGGGCGCTGGATTCTTTCGGTGCTGACCGCGCGGCACTCGCCGCCTGTGTGGAAGACGCCGCCGAATATGCCCAGGCCCGTCAGCGGGAGCGCGAATCGGGACAGATCAGCCTCTTCGGCGGGAGCGCCGATGAATCACGGATGAAGCCCTGTCTCCCCGATGTGCAGCCCTACAGCCGCATGGAGCGTCTCGCGCTCGAGAAATCCGTTCTCGGCTTCTGGTTCTCGGGAAATCCCCTCGACGGGTATGCCGAGGAGATCGAAGCCTTCACCCGGCCCTTCCGCCAGTTGTTCACCCTCCCCGACAAGGCGCAGGTCACCGTGGGCGGCGTCATCACCGCGGTGGCGCGGAAGTCCCGCAAAAAGGACGGTACGCCCTTCATGATCCTCACCATCGAGGACCTGGAGGGTTCGGGAGAGGCCATCCTCATGAACGGCGCCTATGACCTGTTCAAGGAAACCGTCGCCGTGGACGCCCTCGTTCTCATCCAGGGAAGCGTGTCGAACCGGAGCGGCAATGGAGATCAGCCCAGCGTGTTCGTGGACTCCATCGAGCCCCTCGAGACCGCCCGGCAAAACAAAACCCGCGCCGTGACCGTGGCCCTCGCCACCGACACCCTCGAATCGGACGCCCTGGACAGGCTGGCGGACACCTGCGAGCGTCATCCCGGAAACATCAACCTCTGGTTCAAGCTGAAAACGGCCACCAACGGCACCTATCGGGTCAAGGCGAAGAAATATTCGGTCGCCCCGGACCGGGAGTTCATCAACGACATCCGGGCCATCATGGGCGCCGGCAGCGTCTGGATAAGCTGACAATCGAACATTGCGCTCAAAGCCGGCTGACCCCGCGCGCCCCGGCCGGTCCATGAAAACGGTTTCCCCCACGGGAGTCACGCCGATGAAACTCAACCGCTTTCTCGTCCGCAGCACGGTCACCGCCGCCCTGGGAGGGCTCCTCTTCGGATTCGACACCGCGGTCATCGCCGGTGTCACCAGCGCGGTGAAGGACATCTTCTCCCTCTCGGAAAGCATGCTCGGATTCACCGTGGCCTCCGCCCTCATCGGCACCATCATCGGGTCCCTCGCCATCGGCAAACCGGGCGACACCTGGGGACGCAGGCTCTGCCTGAAGTTCATGGCGGCGCTCTTCTTCATCTCGGCTGCGGGCTGCGCGGTCTCC
>CAYNWJ010000608.1:0-437 GCA_964400815.1 uncultured bacterium | reverse complement strand
GCCTCGTGGGCGGGCTCGGCGTGGGCGGGGCGTCGGTCCTCGGCCCCATGTACATCGCCGAAATCTCACCCGCGAAATGGCGGGGACGGCTGGTGATGTTCTTTCAGTTCAACGTGGTCTTCGGCATACTCCTCGCCTATTTTTCGAATTATGTCATCGGCCTCTTCGGGCTGGGCGCCGCCGAATGGCGCTGGAAACTGGGCATCGAGGCGGTCCCCGCGGCGCTCTTCTTCATCCAGCTCGCCTTCATTCCCCGCAGCCCCCGCTGGCTGGCGAAACGGGGCGAGACCGCCGAAGCGCGCCGCGTTCTCGAAAGCATCGGCGAGGAACACGTGGATGAGGAACTCGCCGAGATCGTGGACTCCATCGACGCCGAGCACGGACGCGCCGACGATCCCCTCTTCCGCCGCGCCTATCTGAAAACCGTATTCCTCGCC
>CAYNWJ010000607.1:0-2291 GCA_964400815.1 uncultured bacterium | reverse complement strand
GGTGGCCGCGCATCGGCGTCTGCCGCCCATCCAGCCGTCGCCCGGGTCGTACCAGGGCATGTCGTACCAGATGAGAACCGGCCGTTCGGGAGCGCCCGCCGCGAGGGCATCGTCGAGGTTGGTCGCCAGCGGTTGGATGAACCGTTCCACGAGGAGGGCGGGAAGGTTTCGCAGGAGGGTGATTTCCCTGATGAGGGCGGTGCGGCTGAACGGGAGGGCGTCGGCGTTGGATGCCTTCCTGAGGACGGGGCGTCCTTCACGGGTTCCTATATAGAGGGTCTCCGCGAATCCCGGTCCCTTGAACACCCGGTCGATGACGAAACCGTCGCGTGTCAGTTCCTGCTCGTCGGGGCATTCCGGCATCGATCCATCTTCCATGAAAAAGGGTTACAGGCCGGCCCTGCGCAGGAGCCCGTCGTCTCCGAGCACCTCTTGGGCGGGACCGTCGCCCACGATCCTGCCGCCGTTCAGGAGGATCACCCGCCCGGTGCAGGCCCCGATGAATTCGAGATCGTGGGACGAGATGAAGAGCGTTCTGTCCAGATCGTGGAGCAGCTTCGCCAGACCGCGTTTCGCCTTCGGGTCCAGGCCCGACGAGGGTTCGTCGAGCACCAGCATCTCCGGGGACATGGCGAGCGCCGTCGCGATGGCGACCCTCCGCATCTCCCCGCCCGAGAGGTGGTAGGGGATACGGTCGCCATAGGCCGCCAGTCCGACGGATTGAAGGGCCTCTTCGGCTCTTGTTCGGGCCTCTTCGCGTGAAAGTCCCATGTTCAAAGGGCCGAAGGCCACATCCTCGATGACCCGTGACATGAAGAGCTGGTCGCGGGAATCCTGAAAAACATAGCCGACGGCGCGCCTGATATCGTGCAGCGTGCCCGCCCCGACCGGCATGCCCAGCACCTCGATCCCGTTTTCCGGCATGAGGATGCCCACGATATGCCGGAGAAGAGTGGTTTTCCCGGAGCCGTTGGGGCCGATGAGTCCGACCTTCTCACCCCGGCCTATGGTGAGGTCTATGCCGGTGAGTGCCTGGGTGCCGTCCTCGTATGTGGAGGAGAACCCGGAAAAAACGAGAGCCGGTGTATGGTTCATGAATCCATCCTATCATATCCGCCGTCTGGTGGGCGTGAGCCGATGCGGATGCGGAGCCTGGCGGCTGGCCGTTCCGGCGCCGCGCGGTCTATAAAGCCCCCATGAGATGACCGCACCCTGCCGCTGCAAGGAAGAGCGCCGCTGAAATGATATCGCGCCGTTTCAGGACGAACGGTTCCAGGAGCACGGGCGTTCCGCTGTAGCCCCTGAGCAGCATTGCGTTGTAGAGCTGCTGTGAATGTTCGAAGCTCCGCACCATGAGCGCTCCCACAATGCCGCCGGAGGCCCTGACGAGCGCGAATCCGCGGTTTCCATGAGCCCGGAGATCACGCGCCAGAAGCATGTGCGCAGCTTCGTCCACGAGTATGAAGAGATACCGGTACATGAATGAAAGCACCGTAACCAGTTGACGGGGGCATCCCAGCGCGGCCGCCGCACGCATGAGGCTGCCGAACCGTGTGGCGGCAACGAGGGTGATGACGGCAAGAAAGGCGGTGAAGGCCCGCAGGCAGATGGAAGCGAAACGGTGTCCGCCCTCGACGGTCAGGACCAGTTTCAGCGGCCCGGCCGAAAGATCGGCCATTGATTCCCCCGGTGTCGTGAAGGGAACGAATATCGAGGCCGCCACGGCGAAGGGGAGCAGCATGAGCGAGCGCTTCAGGACGAACAACGCAGGGATGCGCGCCGTGAGAATGACAGCTCCCATGATCGTGATATAGACCGCGAAGGAGAGATAGCGGGCGTCGGGGGTGAGCACCACGAGAAAGACGAACGCGAGGGCAGTGGTGAGCTTGACACGGGCGTCGAGCCTGTGCACGGGGGTATCCATTCGTGCGAACATGTCCATGTGGAGGTGATGCATATCGTGCTACCTCCGGCCGCGTGACAAGAGCCTGCCCGCTCCCCAGGCAACAGCGAATACCGCGAGCACTCCGGCGATCCCGGCCAGCGCGTTCCAGACGAACCCCTCGCGGCCCGGAATGGTATAGTCGGGCATGAGGGTGAATGACGGTTCTCCGGCCCTGTCCGAAAACCCCGTATCCTCGGCCACCCGTTCGAGGCCGTCGGGGTGCGTGGAGGCGAACCACGAAAGTCCGCCCGCCACGATGATCGAGAGGATGAGCATGACGATCACATACCGTTTCATGAGTCGGCGCCCTCCTGTGGACAGAGTTCGCAGATGCCGGGGCGGACGG
>CAYNWJ010000606.1:0-2293 GCA_964400815.1 uncultured bacterium | reverse complement strand
GGCTTAAGTTTATTCGGGTATCCAGTTCGGTAAGCAACATATGATTCAGCAGTTCACTGCAAAGCCCCCTTCCGTCGCTTCGCGCCACCTTCCCCCGAAGCGGGAGAAGGAAAAGCACCACGGAACGGGCTCCCTCTCTCCCTTTAGGGGGAGAGGGGATATCGGGAGAGGGGGCGCTTCCACAATCGTGATAGAGCTGAATCCCGCTGAAAGGTAAAGGGTGCTTAAATAACTTGATAACCGGATTTTGGAAAGGAATGAGCGGGCCGGAAACTCTGAAAAAGCAGCACTCACCCCCTGTCACTGTCGTGACATCCCCCTCTCCCGCACGCGAAAGAGGGGGAATCCGCGGCGCGGAGACTTCCGGGCGCACAACCCCCCTTCTCTTAAAGAGTTAAGAGAAGGGGCCGGGGGATGAGTTCTGAACGAAAAGCGAGGGACCATGAAGAACATATTCTCGTACATACCGCGGTTTTTCAGGGAATGGCGCGACGGGGTCAATCCGCCGGTGTTCTTCGCCGCGGCGGTGCTGACCTGGGGCATCATCCTGTTCGGCGGCATCTGGACGAAGACGGCCGGGCGGGTGTTCGGCGTGACCCTCGATTTCATATCCGCGGGTTTCGGGTGGTACTACGTGGTGATCACCACCGGGTTCCTCGTGTTCGTGCTGTGGCTCATGCTGGGGCGCTTCGGCTCCATACGGCTGGGCGAGCCCGACAGCGAGCCGGAGTTCGGCTATGCCTCGTGGTTCTCCATGCTGTTCGCGGCGGGCATGGGCATGGGACTGGTGTTCTGGGGTGTGGCCGAGCCCATGTCCCACTACCTGGCCCCGCCGCGCGCGGCGCCCGAATCGGCGGCGGCGGTCCGCGAGGCCATGCGCATGAGCTTCTTCCACTGGGGCCTCCATCCCTGGGCCATCTACATCGTCTTCGGCCTGGGCATCGCCTATTACCACTTCCGGCACAAACAGCCGCTGGCCCCGCGCTCGCTGCTCTATCCCCTGATCGGCGGGAAGGCCGACGGCTGGATCGGCGACGTGACCGACGCGTTCTGCACGGTGGGCACCCTGCTGGGCGTATCCACCTCCCTCGGCCTGGGCGCCATGCAGATCAACGCCGGGCTGTCGAACCTGGGCGGATTCGAGTACGGCATCAATGTCCAGCTCGTGATCGTGGCGGTCATCACGGTGATCGCCACCGCCTCCACGGTGTCGGGCATCGGCATGGGCATCAGGATTCTGAGCGTGACCAACATGATCTTCATGGTGGTGCTCTTCGCCTTCGTGGCCGCCGTGGGGCCCACCCTCTACCAGATCATGACCTTCTTCTCCTCCACCGGCGACTATCTCCAGAACATCGTGTCCACCAGTCTCTGGATGGACCTGCGTCCGGGCTCCGACTGGCAGCACAGCTGGACCTTCTTCTACTGGGGCTGGTGGATATCCTGGAGCCCCTTCGTGGGCATCTTCATCGCCCGCATCTCCCGCGGCCGCACCATCAGGGAGTTCGTGTTCTTCGTGCTGCTCATCCCCACGCTGGTCAACTTCATGTGGTTCTCCGTCTTCGGCGGCACAGCCCTGCACATCGAGCTCTTCGGCGGGAACGGTTTCGCGACGGAGATCACCGACAACGTGGCCATGTCACTCACCCTCCTCCTCGATCACCTGCCTTTCGGGTATGTCATGAACTGGTTCGCCCTGGCGCTGGTGATCATCTTCTTCATCACCTCCTCCGACTCGGGCTCCTATGTGGACGACATGGTGACCTCGGGCGGGAACCCCGATCCGCCGGTCGCCAACCGCGTTTTCTGGGGCCTGTCCGAAGGCGCAGCCGCGGCCGCCCTCCTTCTGGCCGGCGGTCTCAACGCCCTCCAGGCCGCCTCCATCTCCGCGGGGCTTCCCCAGAGCATCCTCATCATCGCCGGGGTCGCCGGACTCATCGTGAGCCTCCGGCGCGAGGGCGCCGACGAGCAGGTGATCGACACATCAGACAGCCCCGGAAACGAGCGCCTGCACAAGGCCGGGGAGTGAGCACTCACCCCCTGTCACATGAATGTGACATCCCCCTCTCCCGCCGCAAAAGAGGGGGAGAGACACTTCCGGGCGCACATCTCTCTTTCTTTTAAAGACTTGAGAGAAGGGGCCGGGGGATGAGTTCTGTCAGTTTTCCATGAGAAATCCCCCCTGAACACCACCACCCGAACTTGCTCTTGTGCAGTGAACTTTCATCGCATATCTTTATCCGGGTATCCAGTTCGGTAAGCAAGGTATGATTCAGCTGTTTTCTCTGCAAAG
>CAYNWJ010000605.1:1120-2296 GCA_964400815.1 uncultured bacterium | reverse complement strand
GAAACCGACCCGCCCCCCTCCGTCCTCGATCATCCCTGGACCCTGGGCGCCGCCGCCTATCTGTTGTGCGCGGGTGTGTTCGTCACCCTCGTCCTCGCCGCCGGGATCCGTATCCGCGCATGGACAGGCCGGTCCGAGCCGGTGAGCGACGACCGGGTGACAGCGGCCTTCGAGCGTGCACGCAGCCGCATCGGCCTCGCCGGGGAAACGGGGATCGTCGAGAGCGGGGACATCGACACCCCCTTCTCGTTCGGCTTTTTACGGCCCGTGGTGCTTTTGCCCGCGGGATTCGCGGCATCCCTCGACGATCAAGATCTGGAGGCCGTGGCCGTGCACGAGCTCACCCATGTCAGGCGTCACGATCCCGCCATTCTCACCGGGGTGTCCCTCGTCCGGGCGCTTCTGTTCTTTCATCCGCTCGTATGGATCGCAGTGCGGGAAATATCCTTCCTCGCCGAAAACGCCTGCGACCGCGCCGTGCTCGACCACACCGCCTCCCCCCGTTCCTATGCCGATCTCCTCCGCCGGGTCGCCGAGCGTGTCCGCCGTAATGCCGCCGCCACGGAATACGCCGTGGGAATCGTCATCACCCGCAAGGCCCTTCTCCGCCGGGTCAAAGCCATTCTCGACGGTTCCGGCCGTCTGCGCCGCCTCTCGAAACGGGCGCTCGCGGTCCTTGTCGCGGGAACTGCGCTCACCGTGATCGTCGCCGCCGCCGTGCCGCTGGGAGAGCGGGATGCGGCCCCCGAAAAGGAGGTGGAGACGACGCCCCAACCGTCTCACCGTACCGGGCCAGTCGCCGTCACACGCACGATATCGGGACGCGTCGCGGATTTCGACACCGGCGGAGGGATCAGGCCCGGAGACGATGCCAATCTCCTGACCTTCATCAGCAGGAGACCGGATTATATGGACAGCGTGACGGTCGCTCCCGACGGTTCCTTCAGCATCGATGTCACATCGGCATCCGGTTCTCTCTATCTTCGTCCTGCGCCGGAATGGAAACCGGTCGCGGTGAGCCTCGATGGTGATGTTGTGCCGGTCAACTGGCCGTGGGCCACAATTTCCATACCACGTCTCGACAACGACGACATCGATTTCGGTTCCTTCGTCTTCCATGTGAAAAAGGGAATCGCCTTCACCGGGCGGGTGACCGACGCTGCGGGCGAACCGCTT
>CAYNWJ010000605.1:0-1110 GCA_964400815.1 uncultured bacterium | reverse complement strand
GGCTCGACGGTTTTCGAGGAACCGGTGAGATACATTGAGAAAGGCCGGTTCACCATATATGTCATAGGCATCGAAGCGGGAACGCCGGTAACCGTCACCGCCGTCGAATCCAAAGGATTGCTCACCGGGAGCGCATCCATGACCCTCGAACCGGGGGCGGAGGTCGCGATCACCCTCGAACCTGCGCCCCTCGGGAGCATCACCGGTCGCGTGGTGGATATGGACGGCGATCCGGCCCCGTGGGTGAGAGTCGGCCTCGACGGCGACGAACGCACCTTCTCCCCGCGCGTGGTCTCCACGAACAGCCGTGGCGAGTTCGCCTTCGTCCATGTCGTTGCAGGCGGGACCTTCCGTCTCACAGCGGGCAAGGTCGACAACCGTCCTGCGAGCGATACGGTGACCGTCCGCCTCGCGGAAGGCCCCAACGACGCCGGTGTCATCACGCTCGATCATCCCGTGGACGCCCTTGACGATTGGTCATCCGGGAACATGCGGCCCGGGGGAGGGTACAGGCTTACGGTCCCTGAAGAAGAGGAAACCGGTGAATCGAGTCCGGATGAGGGTTCGGAAGCCGTCTCTCCCCGCGCCTTCATGCGGAACCTCCGTGACGGAGTCAACACAGCCCCCGTGCGTGAAGAGCTCATGGCGCGGAACCGGACGGTGACAACGGAACAGGCGGTTGACAGGGACGATACGGACGAATCCCATGCCGGCGCGGGCGTTGTCGCCCTTTCTCCCGGCGAGGCCCGACCCTTCATCGAAGCGGCCAGGGGATCGAAGCTGTTCGCCCATGCCGGGGAGCCGGTGGGACGGGCGTTTGCGAAAGCGTTCGCCGACACCTCCTGGCTTGCCGTGGGAACAGCGGACGGGAGCGCGGCCACGGTCCGCTTCCACGGGGAAATCTCCCCGGACCGCCGGTACGGGGCGAACGACGACATCAGGCGGTTCTACCTCCAGCGCCATGACGGGATCGGGCTCTTTCTCGCGCCGGGGAAGCCATACATGCGGCGTGGGAGCGGCATGATCGGGGCCTTTCTCTATCCGGGCGCCCGGTGGACCTTCGAATGGGAGGTGGACCTCGACTCCGGGAAGGTGCGCCTCCTCTCGGCC
>CAYNWJ010000604.1:0-2305 GCA_964400815.1 uncultured bacterium | reverse complement strand
CCCTGAACGGCGCCGCATTCGAATCCACGCGCAGGCACGGCAAGAACCTGTTCGTTCCGACCGCCGACGGATCGTCTCTTTACATGCATTTCGGCATGACAGGTTTTGTTCGGTATCATAAGGAAGATGCCGGCGATCTCCACCATGTCCGCTTTCGGGTCGATTTCGATAACGGCTATCATCTGTCGTTTTCCAATCAGCGTCTGCTCGGGAAGATCGGACTCGCCGGGGATATCGAAGCCTTTCTCGATGAAAACGACATCGGGCCGGACGCTCTCGATCTCGACGAAAATGAATTCGCCGGTCTGGCCGGTGGACGGCGCGGGACGGTCAAGGGATTTCTCATGAATCAGAAATACCTGGCCGGGATCGGGAATGTCTATGCCGACGAGATCCTCTACCAGGCAGGCATTCATCCCGAGGCCGTGACCGGGCAGCTCGGAGATGAAGCTCTCCACAGTCTTCATAGGACCCTGCGGCGCGTCCTCGATGAAGCCACAGACAGACAGGCGGACCCGGACAACTTTCCCGTCTCCTGGCTGACACCCCGCCGCGAAGAGGGGAAAGCCTGTCCCCGCTGCGAAGGGAAGATCGAAAAAATACGGGTGAGCGGCCGTGCGACATATTTCTGCCCCTCGTGCCAGGATGGATGACACCGGCCCGCATGAGACACATCGCACCGTAAACACGCCCCTTCTCCGCATGCAGTCGTCGAACTCATTCATAAAATCTGAAACCTCCCACCGCCTTTCTCCGTTAAAATTATTTGACATACCGCATGCCCGGAATTGTTTGCCCGGTAATGGAAAAGGCTGTGACTTCGCCGGGTTTGCCCTTTCAAAGCGTTCCGTTTCTGTGCATATTTGAGATATCGGCCCCATGCCATATGTCTGACCCTGTGTTGCGGGTCCTGCCGGTGCGCGCCGATTCTTTTTCGCGAAGCGTACTCTTTTCACATTCATATGGAACATCATCACAGGGGAGGTTCGATGACCAGGAGACAACGCTGTGTCGTCATGTTTGCAACGTGTATCCTCGTATTCACGGTGGCCACCGCCGCCGGCGCGCAGATCCACGGCCTGAGCGTCGTGGACACCGCAGACCCGCCCGGGAAGGGCGCAAAACATTTCGTTGCCAGCACCTTCGTGGCAGAAACATCCTCGCTCTATGGAGGCCGCCTCGGATACGGTCTCACAGACAGGCTGCTCGTGTTCGCCGACATGGGCGTGCACGACGCCGATTATTTCGATCCCGAATTCCTGGGACAGGCCGGCATGCGGTACAGCCTGCCCCTCGACCTTCCCTTCGACCTCGCTTTCCGCACAACCGCCATTCCCTATATCGCGAGCTATGAACATTACGTGGAGATAACCATGGGATTCCTGGCGAGCCGCTATCTCGACGCGGAATCCGCCTGGGCCGTCTATGCGGGCGCGGGTCTTGACCGCCAGTGGTGGGAACTGGAGGTCCCTCTCGACCCTCAGACCGCGGCATACACCGGCATGGATACCTACACCGACCGGGGCAACAGGACCGACGTCACATATTCATTGGGGATTTCGCGCAGACTGACCCGAACCACCCGGTTGTTCCTCGAAGGGGCGGATGTGGACGAGTATTACGGGTGCGCGGGCGTGCGGTTCGAATTGTAAATCCCGGGCGCATGGAAGACCGTTGTACGGTGCGCAGGAATTCCTTGCGAAACAGTATAATTGTTATCATAATACTATCGTTGCCCGTCGTGAGGCATCGTCGGGCGTTCACCGGCCGGTTGTGCGGCGTTGAGGCGTCCGTTCAACGTTCGTGAAAAGGAGCACTGCATGAAACATCCACTGTCCATTCCTCTTTCCCTCTGTCTCATCCTGGTTTTCATCATATCCACCGCGGCCGGCGCCGACCCATCCCTCCACTGGCCCCAGTGGCGGGGCCCCACGGCCACCGGTTCCGCCCCCGGAGGCAATCCTCCCGTGGAATGGAGCGAAACCGGGAACATTCGCTGGAAGGTCGAGCTTCCCGGCATCGGCTATTCGACGCCTGTCATAAGCGGCGACGACATCTATCTGACGGCAGCGGTCCCTCCCGAAAATTATACCGCGCCCGGCAGGAGAGAGGCGCCGGCATATCCCATCACCTTTGTCGTCATGGCGCTGAACCGTGCCGACGGTTCCATCCGCTGGCAAAAAACGGCGGTCGAGGAGGTTCCCCACAAGGGGCATCACGAGACGAGCTCATGGGCCACCGGATCGCCCATCACCGACGGCGGACATGTGTGGCCCTTTTTCGGTTCGCGCGGGCTTTTCTGCTA
>CAYNWJ010000603.1:0-2309 GCA_964400815.1 uncultured bacterium | reverse complement strand
GGTGCACCATTCCGATGTGGGGCACATGATGGACGCATGTATCGCGGGGGTGGTGCCGCTGGCCGACACGGCCTTCAACCGCCACATCACCTCGCCCCTGAAGATCCTGGACTGTTTCTCCCGCTGCCTGCCGGTCATCGGAAGCGACCTGCCATCGGTCCGGTTCTATGTTGAGGACGGGCGTCACGGTCTCCTGTTCGAGCCGGGTAACCACGAAAGCCTGGCCGCGGCCCTCGACCGGTTCTCCGCCGGCGGGCTGTTCGACACAATGTCCGCGAACGTGGAAGAGCATGCGCGGGATTTCCTGTACGGGGAGCGGGGGAGGAAGATCGTGGATGGGGTGGGGATGTGATCAATCCCCGGCATTGCACCACGCGTGGTAGCAATGATCTAACCTCGTTTTTTTCAATAAAACAGGATGCGACAGTTTTTTCAGGCGAAGAGGGGTGGGAGCTGGGAAGTGTCGTAATCTTGTCTTCCTGCAAAGAGACCCCCCTCGGACGTTCCGTCCGGTCCCCCGCTCTGAGTGGGGACGTGAAAATCTCAGAACTCAACCCCCGCCCCTCATTCCCGTTTCGTCCGGATGTAGGTCAGTTTCGGCATGTTGATGAGCTGCATGCTCATGATGAGATCGTCCACCTCGAGCAGCCCGCTCATGACCTCATCGAAGATGGGCTCGCTTTCCACGAACATGTCGATGGCATTGCGCATGACGGCGTAGGTGCCGTGCTCGGGATTCCTCGACCGGATGAACGCCTCGACCTCGGACGCGTCCCTGCCGAAGAACGCCGGCCGTTTCATGAGAAATGCGGCCAGATGGGGGATGTTCCTGTCGGTGTAGGTGAGGGTGTAGGTGCTGTCGGCCCTGAATTCGTAGATGCATCCGCTGAATGCGGGAAGCTCTCTGTTGGTGTTCATCCAGACGCCCTGTATCTTCGTGAACGCGATGTCCTCCTCGATCATGCGGTATGTGTACCGGATGATGGTCTTGGCTTCGGCGAGAGCCTCGAGCTGTTTTTCATGGCCGGGCCTGGTGCTGAGAAGCTCGACGAGGGGCTCGAACAGTTCTCGCTGGTACTTGCGGGTCAGCACGTTCGGCGAGACATCGAGGATCGGGAGGTCGTCCCGGGTGGGCTCTTCCGGGAAGGGTATCCAGTTGCCCAGGAGATAAGCCCACACCCATTCTCCCTCGTCGCGGTACTGCACCATGCGTGCTTTCGGAAGCTGGTCCGCGAGCCAGTTCTTCACATCCCCGACGGGATCGGGCGAGACATAGATCACGGACTCGTAGAAAGGGTCGAGCGAGGACAGGGTGCGGACGAAGGTTGCGCCGGGATAGACGGGAGCGCCCAGTTCTTCGCGGGAAGGCTCCTCGCCGATGATGGTGACCCTCTGGCCGCGCGCGGGCGAACCAGCCGCCGCGAGCATCACCAGCAGGGCCAGCGCCGGAATGACCGGGAAAGCCTGTCCGCGGAAAATCTTCATTCGTTCCCTGTCCATGACCTCATCCCTCCGTCGAATCGCGGATCGCCTCGACCATGGCCATGACATTCGCCACCGGTGTTCCGGCCTGTATGTTGTGAATGGCGTTGAAGACGAATCCGCCTTTTCGGTTGAAAACATCGATACGGCCCCTGACTTCTTCGTATACTTCCTCCGGCGTTCCGAAGGGAAGTGTCCTCTGGGTGTCCACACCGCCGCCCCAGAAGGTGATCCTGCTTCCGAAACCCTCCTTGAGCTGTGCCGGTTCCATGCCTTCAGCCGAGCACTGGACGGGATTGATGACATCGAAACCGGCCTCGATAATGTCGTCCAGAAGCGGTCTGATCCCGCCGCAGGAGTGCATGAAGACCTTCCAGGACGTGTTCTCGTGAATCCAGCCGCACACGCGCTCGTGGAAGGGCTTGTAGAGTTCGCGATAGGCATGGGGCGCGATGAACGGTCCACGCTGGGTCCCGAAATCTGTTCCCGTGACGAACACCACGTCCACCCGGTCGCCCACCGCCTCCTTCACGGCGGCGAGGTTTTTCAGCCCGATTTCGCACTGCCGCTCGAACACCTCCCGCACATAGCCCTCGCGGATGACCGTGGAGACATACCATTCCTCCACACCGCGGATGCCTTTCGGGTCCTTGAGCGACGGACCGGGAACGAAGGCGATGTCGCCGAACGCCGTGCCGCCCATGCTGTAGACGATGGAGCGCTCTGTCTCCCCGAAGAGACGCTGTGATTCATGTTCCAGGTGCCTGAGTTCTTCCTCGGGATATGGGCCGAATTCCTCGAGGTTGTCGTTCACGTCGAGGGCGGTG
>CAYNWJ010000602.1:0-2322 GCA_964400815.1 uncultured bacterium | reverse complement strand
GCGATGCATCGAATCCCTCCGGCGGCTCGACTATCCGGCGGACAAGCTCGAGATCATCATCGTGGACGACGAGTCCGACGACCTCACGCCGGGCATCATAGAAAATCTCATCCGCCGCGACGGGCGTTTCGCTTCCTGACCACGAAGGGCGTGCCACGGACCCTTCCCGCCAAGCAGCGGCCGATGAACCTGGGCATCATGTCCGCTTCGAACGAGATCGTGCTGTCCACGGACGCGGACTGCGCCGTACGCCCCGGCTGGGTCTGGAGCCACGTGACCGCATTCGGCGACGACATCGGCATCTGCGGCGGTGTGACACGTATAGCGACCGAATCGGGCAGCCTCTTCGACATCTTCCAGAACAGCGACCTGGTTTCCAAGCTCGGCGTGGTGATGGGCTGCGCGGGCCTGGGGATTCCCCTCACCGTGATGGGCAACAACATCTCCTTCCGCCGCTCGGCCTATGTGGAACTGGGCGGTTTCGAAAAAATCGCTCCGAGCATCGTCGAGGACATGGCTCTCATGAACGCCATAAAAAACACCGCCGGTCTGAATGTGGGATGGTCCCGGGGCGAGGATGGCGTGGTCGAGTCAACGCCGGAGGACCGTTTCGGAGACCTGGTGGAGCAACGCCGCCGCTGGATTCACGAGATCGGCGACCTGTCGGCCGTGGGCAAGTTCATGATCAGCGTGGAATCGGTCATGCTCGTGAATTTCATCATCGCCCTGGTTCTCGCCGCTTTCGGATCTTTCCTGCCGATCGTGATCGCCGCCGCCGTGTGGATCGCCGGTATCGGGTCCATCATCGCCGCCACACCGGCATCGAAAACGGCCGATGTGCTGTCGGTTCCCGGCATGCTCGTCTTTCAGATGGTCTATGGCGCGGTGCTCGGCGCCCGCACGCTCGTCGGCGGCAGGAACGTCGTCTGGAAGGGGCGGTCCTACGGCGGCGAATGATCCGTCGGCCGTCGCAGGTTCCATGAACGCCGTAATCACACGGGCGCGCAATCATGTCCTCAGTCGCAATCGTCCAGACCGCCTTCATCGGCGATGTCGTTCTCGCCACGCCCCTTATCGAGGCGGCGAGGGTCTCCAATCCCGGAACCGAAGTGCTCTGTGTGGTGCGGGCCGGATGCGACACCCTGCTCGGCAACAACCCCCACGTGGACGAGGTGATCGTGTGGGACAAGCACGGCCGGGACAGGGGCTTGCGGGGCATCGTGCGGGTTGCACGGCGTCTCCGCGAAAAGCGCGCGGCCACGGTCCTCGTCCCGCACCGTTCGATACGCTCCTCGCTGGCGGCGTTTTTCTCCGGGGCCGGGACACGCGTGGGATTCTCCAAGGGAGGAGGCGCGCTCCTGCACACCGCCCGCGTTCCCTGGCGTACCGGCATTCACGAGGTCGAGCGCAATCTTATGCTGGCCCGTGAGGCGGGATGGCTGTGGGAGGGGTTTCGCCCCGCCGTCTTTCCCGACGACCGCGACCGGACGATCGTGGACGACATCACCGCCGGAATGGAACGGTTCTGCGTGCTGGCCCCCGGCTCGGTGTGGCCCACCAAGATGTGGCCCGCCGAATTCCATGCGGAGACGGGCCGGATGTTCGCGGAACGGGGCCTCAGGGTCGTGCTGAGCGGCGGAACGGACGATGCGCATGTCTGCGGGCTGATCGCGGGCCTCGTACCCGGATCGCTCGACACCTGCGGGCTGCTCACGCTCAGACAGTCGGCCGAGCTCTATCGCCGTGCGGAATTCGTGCTCACCGGCGACACGGCCCCCCAGCACATCGCCGCGGCGATGGGGACCCGGGTGTTCGCCCTGTTCGGGCCCACGGTGCGGGACTTCGGTTTCACACCCTATTCCGACCGGGGGGTGGTCATCGAGGAATCCATGGACTGCCGTCCCTGCGGCATGCACGGGCACAGGTCCTGTCCCGACGGTCATCACGCCTGCATGCGGCGCATCACGCCCGACAGGGTCGCGGAGGTGATTCGCGGGCGTATCGGTGATGTTTGACCCCTCCCGAACGCATGCCGTTTCTCCGCCGTCCCTGACGAAAAGATGACCGGGGGAACGAATCGTCATGTTTCACGTCTCAAACAATGAATGACGACAAACTTGATATGTCCAGCCCCTAATTGTATATAGCAGTATATGTGGTTATATGATATTGACATATATGAGACACACGGGCTGTGTCGATAACATGTGAGACAACGGACCGTCGCGGGTGCAATCAAACTCACCCCCCGGCCCCCTCTCTTTTGGAAAAGAGATACTATGGTATAGGAAAGGTGTTTTGGAGGCAATAAAAAGAGGCTAC
>CAYNWJ010000601.1:0-2333 GCA_964400815.1 uncultured bacterium | reverse complement strand
AACAAGCCCGTCTGAAATATATATACCATTGTTTATTGGGAACATGGAGTGCTTGGTACAATCGATTAACCGGACACCATTGAGTTCAATTCATTTTTCAGGTGAGCGTATGAGTCGAAGGTGGTCGAACCGGTCCGAGCAATGATTGTCCGGCTCACCCTCCCGGCCTTAACCATGAAAAGGCATTTGTCAATATACACCAAATACCGGAGGACCGTGATGTCGATGTAATTACCCGGCGGTTTTACAGATTGTACGTCGTGGCAAACCGGAAGAATCTTTATTCCCTTAAAAATACTCAATGAATGTCATTACAAAGCACATTGGTTCTGCAACTCGATACTCTGAATGCTTCAGTGATTTCGATGTATGAATAATTCGGGATAGAACAAATAAAGCAGTTCCATCCCCACCTCCTCGAACCACCGAAAGAATAAAACCAACAACTCACCATGGAGCCGCCGTTTATGAAATCCAACTCCTTCACCATCATCCCCATCCTCGCCATCCTCCTCACCCTCACCATCCCCGCCCGCGCCCGGGAGACGGTCACCACCCACTGGGGCGGGGACGCCGAAATCCTCTATGACACCGGCTTCGCCAGTTCGGTCATGCGTAATCCGGACGGCGGCGGGGTGAGCCTGTTCGACCTTGACCTGTGGGAGAACGACGGCCCCGGCTCGGGCAACAGCGAGAAGGGTGTAAGCTCGGACACCGTCTGGGGCCCCAACCGCGCCCGCAAGATCGCGGTGCTGGACGATCCCCGGGCGAAACGGGCCTGGCTGGTGATCTTCGTATACCGTCAGGGGAAATATCCACTGGCGTTTACGGTCAACGGCAACCGCGCGCAGTTCGACAACTGGGACCAGAGCAAGAACATCGAGCGCTACCGCTGGACCGATTTCCCCGCCGAGTGGCTCAGGGAGGGGGAGAACGTGATCGACTTCTCCTGCGCCGAGGCCCGGAGCGCGGAGGAGGGCTGGGATCTGTACATCGCACGGGCTGACGAGTTCGTGGACGGCGGCGGCGACCCGGCCCATGTGGGGGAGACGTCGTTCAAGTCCGTGGACGGCGGCGAATCCTGGAAGGAGAGCCCCTTCGGACCGCTGGGGCAGACCCGCGCCGAATACACCGTGCGCATCAGCTTCGACCGGTATGTGGAGACCGGCTGGCTCGCCACTCCCGTGGTCGATCTCTGGAAGGGCGATTCCGATGACACCATCGTTCCCCTGCGCGAGATACGGTCCATGACCATCCGGGCGCGGACGGATGTTCCCGACGGGGCGAACGTGGAATACCATCTCCGGAGGGGCCTGTCGCCCGATCCCTTCGCCGGCGACTGGGAGCCCTACAGCCTGATCGGCCGCGGGGAGACCCTCGACTACACCATCGGCGGCGCCGACCTCAACCGGCGCTATATCCAGTTCCGGGCGGTGCTCTCCACGGAGAATCCCCTCGTGAGCCCCGTGGTGAAGTCCGTTGACATCGACGCCGAGATGCTCGAGCGCGTGCCGCTCCACGACAACATCCACGTGATCGAAACCGACAATCCGGCCATACGCTATTCGTCCATCGACTGGGGCTGGGAGAAGCACGACCGTCCCGAGTTCGCCGAGATCATCGCGCGGGAGAACCTGAACGAAGTGATCGCCGGGAGCAGGACGGATTTCGACGCCCAGGTTGCGCTTCTGCACTATGTGGCCCGGCGGTGGTATCCGGGCCCGGCCACGCCCGGGTACCCGGACTGGGACGCCCTCTCGACACTGGAACGTATCGAGTACGCCGGCGGCGGCGGGATGTGCATCCAGTTCAACAATGTCCTCGGCGGCATGTGTCAGGCCTATGGCTGGCAGTCACGGCTGATCAACTGCACCGGCCACGAGGTCATCGAGGTGTGGAACGACGAGTACGGCAAGTGGATATTCTTCGACGCCGAGTTCTTCGACCACTACAACTACGACCCGGAGACGGGCGAGCCGTTGAACATGCTGGAGCTTCACGAGCGCTTCCTGGACTACTACTTCCCCGACCGGCCCATCGACTGGATGAAGGACCGGATCACCTGGATGCGTCCCCGTGAGGACGAGGAACCGCCGGTCAAACGCGGCATCGACATCGACAACGGCCATGTGCTCGACAACCACTTCGGCTGGCGGCCCCTGAGCGGATTCGCCAACGCCGCCTTCCTCCGCATGGTGCCGCGCAACGACTGGTTCGAGAATCCCACGCCGCGCCCGCTCAATCACGGCACGTCCTGGTGGCCCTGGACCGGGTATGTCAACTGGTACGACGAGCGTACGCCGCCCAAGCGCCAGTACGCGTGGCACACGGAC
>CAYNWJ010000600.1:0-2337 GCA_964400815.1 uncultured bacterium | reverse complement strand
GCTTTGCAGAGAAAACAGCTGAATCATATGTTGCTTACCGAACTGGATACCCGAACAATCGTTTGCCGGCTCTGATCAAAATCTCGTGTCATATCATTAAATACGCTGCGTGCTGAACTGAATAACCGCTGTTCAAGTTGTCCGCCCGTCCGTCAGAGCCGTGAGAAATAGAGAAACAGAATGGGCTCGTCGGTGCCGTTGATGTTGGAATGGGGCGTGAATCCCGTGGGAGGGATCTTGTATGCCTCGCCCGGTCCCTGCCAGCGGACCTCCTTGCCGAGAAACGCCAAATTCTTCCCCCTGACAACCGTCCACACCTCTTCCTTGCCGGGAGCGTGGCTGTGGGGCTGGCCCACGGTCATGGCGTTGAAGATGAGCAGGTTCACCGATTTCAGTGTCGCCAGGCCGTCATCGGCGCTGAAAATGTTCTTGCCGTTGTGGCTCCAGTGCACCTGGAGCTGCCCCTGGTTGCGGAAGGGCATGGCCGTCTCGTCCTTGACCACGATATCCCGTTTCGGTGTGAAACCGGCGGGCACGGGCTCGTTGATGAGATACATGACCAGCAGGTCGTCCCCCGTGTTTTTGATGGTGAACTCCACTCCCTCCGGCGCGAGCACGAAGACACCGTTGTGAAGCTCCGCCCGCGTGGACGCCGTTTCGATGACCCCGGTCCCGGAGACGAAATAGAACACCTCCTGCTCTCCGTCCAGCGTGGTGGGCGTGGTCATCGCATGGGGGTCCATGTGCGCACGGGAGAAACGGTTGGCCTGTGTGAGGACCGCGCCCTTGCGGACGGGCCAGACCTCGTCATCGCCCGCGAGACGGGTGAGAATGGCCCGCTCGGTGATCGTTCCGTGGGTGTTGAAGGGAATGGACTCCTTCCATCCTCCCATGAACATGTCGATGTCCGGGTCCTTCGCGGGATCGAGGGGTTTGGGGTCGAGCTGGTTCTGGGCCGCTGCCGTGAAGGCGAAGAGCGCGATCATGCAGAATACCGCCGTGGCGATGGACGTTTTCGAAATCATCGGGTGCTTTCTCCGGGTTTGGTGGTTGTTCCGTCCTGGCTGTTCAGGGTGACCAGTGTGCGTAACGCCTCAATGCGCCGGTCCACGCAGCGTCGTCAATCGGGATCGACGACGAGCCCTTCCTTCCAGACCATCTGGCGTTCGATGTTGTCGTGAAGCCGGTAGGGCATGACATGGGGGGTGATTTCGGGGCCGTCGATGTCGATCATGGACAGGTCCGCCTGTCCCTCGCCCGCCCATGCGAGATAGTTCAGATAGCCGATGTCGTCGAAGGGCGCGCCCATGAGCTCGACCGCCACACGGTCCACGGCGAGCATGTCCGGCCCCGCCAGCGCGAATCCGTGCTCAACAGGCGTTCCCTGCGACGGGCCGTTGCCCTCCATGCCCACGAGACCGTCGATGACTGAAAAATCGGGCCGAATATCCAGCGCCATGCGGAAGAGGTTGAAATTCAGGCCCTTGTCACCGGCGGCGTGCATCTTGGTCTTCTGCCCGCGGAACAGGCGGTTCCTGCGGGTGATGACATTCACCGGCGAGCCCATCACGATGTTCTTCACCGAGAGGGTGACCACGGCGTTTCCGTGGGTTTTCGGGCGGGTGGCGGAGATGATGTATGTGCCGGGATCGAGGAAGGTGTCGATGATCTCGATGTCCAGCGGACGGCCGTTGGCGTCCATGACCCATCGGACGGTGGTGGTGTCGTCGTTCAGGTCCACGACTTTGACCCGGTATTCCCGCTCGAGGTCGAAATACCCGTGGTTGCGGAGGGATTCCATGGTGCCGCCGGGACGGCCGTTGGAGTCGCCCACGAGGACAGGGCCGTGGTGAACGGTCGAGAGGACATCGAGGATGCCCCGGACGGCGTCGCGGTGAAGGGCCGCCAGTTCGATCTCCGGATCGACCAGGTTGGCCTTGATGAGGACACGGCGATCGCCGATATCGCGGGCTATTTTGTCACGGAAGGGCTCCAGCGCACGCCTGACATTGTCACGGCGGTCGCTGCCGGTGGCGAACCCCACGGATGCCCGTCTGCCGGACCGCAGGTCGAGCCCCCGCGCGGGGGCGCTTCTCCCGATACCTCCGAGCACCGCGCCGAGTGTCCCGGCCGCGATCCCCCTGATGAAGCTCCTGCGGTCGCGGCTGGATTCGAATGCCTCTTCGCGGGCGGTGGGGCGCCTGTTGATACCGGTCATAATTTCCATCTGAGCATCCGTTCGATGTCCCGGTGGAGCCGGTATTCAATGACGTGTTCACGGGGATCAGGGCCGATGATCGTGATCTTGTCCGGGTCGCCCTGGCCGAGGCCCGCGTT
>CAYNWJ010000599.1:0-2352 GCA_964400815.1 uncultured bacterium | reverse complement strand
AGATCGGCCGGCTGGCCCGCAGCTACAATGACCTCATCGAGCGTTTCCGTCACTATGACGACCTCAAGACCCAGAAGATCGCCTCGCAGAAACGGGCGTTCGACCGCTTCCTGGAAAATCTCGAAGTCCCCGCCTGCATTCTGATGGAGGATAAAAACGCCGTCTATTACAACGGCCTGTTCGCCGATCTGTTCGGCGGCGCGATCCCGCCGAAGCCTCCGGAAAACGGTGTCAATATCGCGCAGATCGAGTCCATGCAGCAGCTGGCCGGGACGGTGAGGAAAAAGATCGGGGAGAGCGTGAACAATTTCGCCGTGGAAATCAAAGACGCGCGCGGCGGGCGGGTCCGCATGAAGGGCCGCATCGTCAGGAACGCCCTCATGAAACTGGAGTCCGTCGTGCTCATCGGCGAAAAGTGCGCAGACATGGAAAACACGGCAGACGAATGACATCTGTCCACTCACGAGCGGGAGGGGAATGGGAAACGTCATGGCGGACAGGGCGCGCATCGGCATCACCACCACGGTGCCCTCCGAGATCATCTTTGCGGCGGGCGGAGCCCCCGTGGACCTCAACAACATCTTCATATCGTCCGCGGACAGGGCCGGCCATATCCGGGCCGCCGAGCGTGCCGGCTATCCCCGGAATGTCTGCGCCTGGATCAAGGGGATGTACGGCTGCCTTGCGGAAGGCGATGACATCGGAACCGTCGTGGCGGTCACCCAGGGAGATTGTTCGAACACCCACGCCCTCATGGAAACGCTTCGTCTCATCGGTGTCGAAACCATCCCCTTCGCCTATCCCTGGTCCCGTGAACGGCCGGCGCTCGAGCGTGAAATGGACACGCTCGCCCGGACCCTGGGGACCACGCTCGACGCCGCTGAAGGGGTCCGCGAAGATCTCGAACCCGTCCGGCGCGATCTCGACCGGCTCGACGAAATGACCTGGCGTGACGGTCTCGTGTCCGGTGAAGAAAACCACCGGTGGCTGGTCTCCTCGAGCGATTTCGAGGGCTCACCGGAACAGTTCGGCGGGAGGCTCGCCCGCTTCATCGAAGCGGCGGAAAGGCGCGGACCTGTCGAAGACGGCGTCCGGCTGGGCTGCATCGGGGTGCCGCCGATTCTGGACGATCTCCACGGCGCCATCGGCGAATTCGGCGGGCGCGTGGTGTTCAACGAGGTCCAGCGCCAGTTTTCCATGCCCGAACGCGGCGGCGACCTGGTCGATCAGTACCTTGCCTACACCTACCCGTACAGCGTTTTCCACCGGCTTGACTATATCGGGCGCGAAATCGACCGCCGGTCCATCGCGGGGATCATTCACTATGTGCAGAGTTTCTGCCATCGCCACATCGAGGACCTGGTGGTGCGGGACCGGCTCGACGCGCCCGTCCTGACCATCGAGGGGGAATCCCCCGGCGCGGTGGACGCGAGGACGAAGATCCGTATCCAGGCATTCATCGAAATGCTGGCGGGATGAAAGGTGAAAGCGTGAAAAAGGACATGTCAACAGGCGCGGAGCCGGAAGCGGGCGGAGCGGTTCTCGGCATCGATCTCGGGTCGAGAAGTGTGAAGGCCTGCCTCATGAGCGGGGACGGTGCGCTCAAGAAGGCCGCCTTCGAGACGGTTTCATTCTACCGGCGTTGCGGAACGCGGACGGACGATGGATTTGTGGTCGATGTCGGGGCGCTGGGCCTGGGCGGCGCGGACAGGATCATGGCCACGGGATACGGGCGCATGGCGGCCTCCCTCGCGGGCGCGGAGAACATATCCGAGCTGTCGGCTCACACGGCCGGGGCCGTGTTCCAGAGCGGCGAACGGGATTTCACCCTGCTGGACATGGGGGGGCAGGACTACAAGATCGTCCATGTCGCCGCCGGCCGCATGGTGGACATGGCGACCAACGACAAGTGCGCCGCCTCGACCGGCAGGTACCTGGAGAACATGGCCGCCGTTCTGGGGATCAGCCTCGGGGAACTGGGCGGGCACCACGAGAATCCCGCCGACCTCTCCGCGACCTGCGCCATTTTCGGGGAATCGGAGCTCATCGGCCTGCTCGTCGCCGGCATTCCCACGGAACGGCTGGCGGCGGGTGTGAACAGGGCGGTCGCGGAACGTGTGCTGCCCGTTCTCGGCAGAATGGGAGACGGTCCGGTGCTCATGTCCGGCGGCGTGGCCCTGAATGAGGCGGTCGTACGGATCGTCGCCCGGGAAACGGGACGTGACGTGCGCGTGCTGTCCGATCCGGTGTTCAACGGCGCCCTGGGCTGCTGTGTCCGCTGCGACGGCATGTGAGCGCGATTGTCACTTTATTTTTCTTAGGGCTTGATATATACTTGTATCATGCTTCATG
>CAYNWJ010000598.1:0-2356 GCA_964400815.1 uncultured bacterium | reverse complement strand
GACCGTGCCGTGGTAAGAGGGGACGAAATAGACATATGTCCCGTCGAAGACCGTTCCCACGCACATCCCCATGCCCTGTCCGGCCGCATCGAAGGCTTCCCAGCTGCCGGGGTTCCCGAAATCGCCCTTCGTGTCGTACCTGAGTGCGGCGCCGAAGAGCAGGGGGGCGAAATAGACAAACCGGCCGTCGAAACAGGCCCCGTCGAAACATACGGTCCGGAGACCACCGGTCCCTTCCGCATCGTATACCCGCCAGCTCCCGGGCTCCCGGAAGGGGGCGCGGGTGTCGAAACGCATGACCCGGCCGCTGTATTCATTTTCGGCCTGGGGGTCCCCCTTGTATCCCGGGGCGAAATAGACATATCTTCCGTCGAAGGCAGCTCCCTGGCTCGTGTGGGATTCGCCCGCATCGTGCGCGTCCCAGGCGTCGTTGTCACGGAACCCGCGGCGGGTGTCGTATCTGAGGACCCTGCTGTGGTTTGCTTCGTAATCCTTGCGTGGAACGAAATAGACGTAAGTACCGTCGAAAACGGCCCCGTAATAGCCTTTCGTGTTCAGGCCGTCCACGCTGCCCGCGTCGAACGCCTGCCAGGAGCGTTCGCTTTCGAATGGACGGTGGGTGTCATGGCGGAGAACGTTTCCGTGTGCGACACGGGTTTCGTGGGTCATCGGAGAAAAATACACGAACCGGCCGTCGAAGACAGCGCCGAGATAGCCGCGGCACGGCAGCCCTCCCGTTCCGTCGGCGTCGAACGCGGAGAAAGGACCGAAGGTCTCATGCACGCGCCATTGCGTGACGATCGGCTGGAACCCTTCAGTCCCGACATTCCCGCCGGTCCTCACCCATGCCTCGACCGTCATTTCGTTCGGGAACGCCGGTGCATCGGCCGCCGCATCGAGGGTGACGGCGCCGCTCCGTCCATCCCCCCGCCATGATGCCTGAAAGCCGGGCGGGGTCTCCGGCGGAAAATCGGCGCTCCGGGCGTTTTCCACGATTTCCAGGGCGGCGTCATGGCCGGGGGAGAGTTCCGGGAGCACCACCCAGGCCTCGAGGCACCCCTCCCGGCTGTCGAAATCGACCAGTTCAAGACTCAGAGCCCGTCCCGAAGCATCGAGGAAGCCCATTTCGTTCCGGTCCATTCCGGCCAGCCGTGTGTCGCGCAGTTTGACAAGAACGGGAAGGTTCCGCACGGTCCCGGACACGAGGGAGGAGTCCACGGTGATCCCCATGACGGGTTTCTCCGCTCCGGGTGAGCAGGCGCACCAGACGATGGGTATGAGAAGCACCAGTGCGAGCGGTACGGTAATCCTGTTGGGTGGTGTCATGGTTCAGCTCCCGTGCTCATGGGGATGCATCCGTTATGTGCGTTCCTGCGTATGTGCAGAAGCGGCATTCCGGGCTGTCGCACAGCACGAGATGCGGATCGGTCCCGACCGCTTCGATGCCGGCTTCGATGATGTCCTGCCCCTTCATCAGGCGCGATTCGGCGTTCCCGACGTTTCCGATTCGTTGTATCCCTGATTCGGTGAAAAGAGGGTCCAGCTTGTGAAATCCACTGCTGCAGCCGGGATGACGAGCCCGCGTCACATATGTGCGGCCGTCACCGCCACGGACCCGAACCCGCCGGAATTCCTCACGCATGGGGAGCCCCGCAAGATAATGAACGATATGAAGGGTGGTGTTGGAAACATGGGTGACACCGAGAAGGAGCACGAGCCCGCCTTCACCGGCCAGTCTTCCCAGGGGAGCGTCGGGACCGTTCGGACCGTGTGGCAGATCGTCCCCGTGTCCGGCAAGCAGACGGGCGGCGTCCGGACCGAATCCCGCGATGGAATGGGTGGCGTTCATGCTCCTGATGACCCCGTCGCGTCTCCTGAAGGTTTCCGTTATCAATCCCGTTTTCGAAGGTGACCGGGCGTGGTCGAAATCGCCCTCGAAGGTCATGACCGGCATGAGCAGCGTTCCTTCGGGCCCGATGCATTCGAGAATGGCGTCGATGACGGTGTCGGCGCCGCCGCGGACGCGTCCCAGGCTTGACAGGGAGCTGTGAACGACGAGGGAATGTCCCTCCCGCAGCCCCAGTTTCCGCACATCCCCGGCAATATGCGACTGTGTGATCTCCATCGCGGCGCTCTCCTTTGTTCCGTTCGCGGGGCATCTCCGTTACATTCGTCCCATGCAATATGGCACGGAGGATCGTCGATGGCAACAGGGGAGTTGCACTGGCAATCCCCCATTTTCCAGCACAAACGTATATTTCGAGGTTTTTCAGTTTCTGAACCGGGATTTTCGGGATTACTGGATGAACCACGATTAGAATCCTGTCAATCCTTGAATCCCATTAATCATGGTTCA
>CAYNWJ010000597.1:0-2358 GCA_964400815.1 uncultured bacterium | reverse complement strand
CTCTATCGTCCCTACCACCAAAATAGCGTTACCTTCAGCATCATGTACGCCTTCTCGGAAAACTTCATGCTGCCCCTGTCCCACGACGAGGTGGTCCACGGCAAGGGATCGCTCATGGGCAAGATGGCCGGGGACGACTGGCGGAAATTCGCCAATCTGCGGCTGCTCTATGGCTACATGTTCACACACCCGGGAAAGAAACTCCTGTTCATGGGCTGCGAGATCGGCCAGTGGCGGGAATGGACCCATGACCACAGCATCGACTGGAACCTGCTGGACCATCCCCCGCACCGCGGCATCAACAACTGGCTGGCGGACCTGAACCGCGCGTACCGTGAATATCCGGCGCTGCACCAGCGTGATTTCGACGGCGGCGGTTTCAGGTGGATCGACTGCAACGACATCGACAACAGTGTCCTGCTCTTCTGCCGCATTGACGAGAACGGAGGCGGACACGTGGTGGTGGCCTGCAACTTCACGCCGGTCCCGCGTCACGGCTATGCCATCGGCGTGCCGGAAGATGGTTTCTGGAAAGAGATCCTGAACAGCGACGCACACCTCTACGGCGGCGGGGGCGTGGGGAACTACGGCGGTCTGGATGCATCGGCTGTCCCGGCCCACGGTTTCGATCAATCGATAAGCGCCGCCCTTCCACCCCTGGGAGTGGTCATGTTCACAAAAGAAACCGGCGATCAGAAGCGGCAGGCACAGGCCGGCGATACGTTTCAATCTGACTGACAGGCGATTATACAGCCCCTCCGTCACTAAGTGACGCCTCGACTGACAGGCAAGGCAGGCAGGAAAAACGACGGCGGCGCATGGTCCCCTGCGATGGGGACGAGGACGAAGTCCGAAGGGGGTTGTCTTTCTGCATGAAGACATGTCTGGTAATATGGAAATTAACGAAAAAGAAACGGAACAATCCTGATGAAAACGCGTCTGTCACGACAGCAGACGCCGCACCATATCTGAAGCACACACACGACAACCGGAAAGCACCCATGAAAGGACACATGAAATGAACGAACGGATCGGCACCCTCGCCGGCAGAGTATGGGAATACCTCGCGGACAAGGGCGAAACCAACATGGCCTCCATTCCCCGGGCCGTCAAGGAGAAAACGGGCCTGGTCAACCTGGCCCTCGGCTGGCTCGCCCGCGAGGACAAGCTCACCTTCAGGGAGAGCGGCGGCAAGAT
The DNA here is from genome assembly GCA_964400815.1 of uncultured bacterium. Classification (GTDB taxonomy): domain Bacteria; phylum Latescibacterota; class Latescibacteria; order Latescibacterales; family Latescibacteraceae. The sequence continues at coordinate 1,161 of CAYNWJ010000597.1, read as the reverse complement.
TCTGGTCAGCGTCAAGAAATGAACCCATCACCGGCGGCGCGCATGCTCGTTTCATGATCTGCATGGCGCCGCTTTCGTTATATACAGGGAGACAGCATGAACAGGCGCGGAAGCGGGATCCTGCTCCACATCACGTCGCTGCCGTCGGCTTACGGCATCGGCGATCTCGGGCCACGGGCCCATGCGTTCGCCGACCGTCTCGCGGAGGCCCGCCAGCGCTATTGGCAGATTCTTCCCATCAATCCGACGGATGCCTTCTATGACCACACGCCCTATCACAGCATATCGGCGTTCGCGATCGATCCCCTGCTGATCAGCCCCGAACTGCTGCTGGAGGACGGTCTCCTCGACGGGGACGACCTGCGTGACGCGGGGCCCTTCCCCGAAGACCGCGTGGACTTCGAGCGGGTGAAGACGCTCAAGGACGGGCTGTTCGCCAGGGCCCTCCGGCGTTTCAGGGAGCGCCCGAAACCACCGGAATACGGCCGTTTCCTGCGGGAGAACGCCTCCTGGCTCGATAACTACACCCTGTTCCGCGGCCTCAAGGCGAAATTCGGCCCCAATGCCTGGAACGAATGGCCCGAAGATATCCGCGACGGCGACCCGGAGGCCATTGAAAAGGTCCGGAGCGACATCGCGGAAACCGAAGAAGAGGCCCGGTTCCTTCAATTCACCGCCTGGAAACAGTGGACCGCCCTCAAGCGTCACTGCAACGGGCGCGGCGTTTTCATCATCGGCGATGTCCCGATATACGTTGACCATGACAGCGCCGACGTGTGGAACCATCGGCGTGAGTTCAAGCTGGACGGGGACGGAAAACCATGGGCGGTCGCCGGCGTCCCCCCGGACTATTTCAGCAAAACGGGCCAGCTGTGGGGCAATCCCCTCTATGACTGGAACGCCATGCGCGACAGTGGGTTTTCGTGGTGGATGCAACGGATGCGGCACAATCTCTCACTCTTCGACATCGTGCGCATCGACCATTTCCGGGGACTCGTCGCCTTCTGGGAGGTGCCGGCCGGCGAAACGACCGCGATCAACGGGAAATGGGTCGAGACGCCCGTCTACGAGTTCATGGACGCCCTGAGCACTCTCCGGCCCTCGCTCCCGGTGATCGCCGAGGACCTCTTCCCAACAATCCTCGCGATGGCCCAGGTGGGC
>CAYNWJ010000596.1:0-2364 GCA_964400815.1 uncultured bacterium | reverse complement strand
CGCTTCGGGGGAAGGTGGCGCGAAGCGGCGGAAGGGGGCTTTGCAGAGAAAACGGTTGAATCATGTGTTGCTTACCGAACTGGATACCCTTATAAGATTATACACCCGGAACGGCGGGAATATCCCGAAAATTTTGGGAATGGGCCGTAATCAGTTGTTCGTGATGAGCTTGGTGATGCTTGCGCGGGTGTCGAGGACTTCCTTGCGGTACTTTTTGGCCAGTTCGGCGATCTTTCCCACGGGGAGGTTCATCTGTTCCATGAGATCGGCTGAGAGATCGGGCTCGCGTTCGGGGGGGATGTCTTCCATGATGATGCGGCAGACGATGTCGGCGATGTGGATGATCTTCACCGGTTCCGAGCTTGATCGCTGCATGGGGGTGTGGTGAAAGGCGACGACCTCTGTGAGGCTTTCGGGGAGGTTCCACAGCTCGGCGAGCGTGCGGCCCACTTCGGTATGGGACGTTCCCAGGTGTTCCTCCTCCTCGGCGATGCCTGGATAGGAGCTGAGACCGGGGGTGAGCATGAAATTCATGTAGATCTCTGGGAAGAACTTCCACATGGTTATCTTCCCGATGTCGTGAATGATGCCGCAGATGAACAGCTCGTCCTCGATGCCCTCTTCCTGGCTGATGTTTTCGTTCGCATAGAGCAGCTTGGCGGTCATGGCGCAGGTCGCCGAATGCTCCCAGACACGCCGGGCGGCCTCCTCCACCTCGGGTTTCGTCGCCAGGTTGCGGGTGATGCACGCCAGCCGCACGAGGGATACGATCTCCCGCGTGCCCATCAGGGTCACCGTATCCTTCACCGACTTGATCTTGCGCTTGAAGGAATAGAAGGCGGAATTGGACATGCGCAACAGGCGGGAGGTGATGCCGGGATCGAGCTCCAGGACCTCGCTGTAGTCCTTCGAGGTCGCATTGGGGTCGTGGGAGAGCTTCTCGATCCTGACATAGATGTCCGGCATGGGTGGAAGGGCCTTGATGGACTTGAGCTGCTTGATGATGTTCTGCCGCTGGCGGGTCGCGGTCTTTTTCCGGGGAGCGCCCCGCTCGTCGAGCTTCTCCCCGAGTTTCAGGCCGATATTCTCGGCGGAGATCTCGAACCGGGAGATGAAGTTGTTGAATCCGAACTGCTGGAGGTTCTTCTTGAGAATGGATGTGACACGGTCCGCGAAGAAATAAATGGAAACATCGAGACGCTGTTCGATGATCTGCAAAAGCTTCGTCATCGCCCTGATCCGCGCCTCTTTGGACGAGTCGATCAGAATGATGCGGATGTTGTTTTTCGGTACCTTCAGAATTTCGACGGCTGGCTGGAAACCCGGTTTGATGATCACGTTCGGCGAGCGGGATTTGAGGAAATCCTCCGACAGGAGTTTTGCCGGCTCTTCGGCGATGCCCTTGTTCTCCGTGATGATCAGAACGCCGGGAGGCCTGTCGGCGAGATCGAGCCCCAGGATTTCCTTGATACGTTTTTCGAGCGTGTTCAGGTCGGCGGGCTTGGTGACGAAATCGGTGACCTGATACGGGGCGAGCTTGTTTTTTATGTCATCGTCGATGAACGCGGAGACGACGATAACGGGAATGGAAAGGCCGTGCTTCCGGAAGGCCTTGATGAGGCCCGCTCCGCTCACACCGCCGATCTTGAGGTCCATGAAAATTATGTCGGGCTTGCGGCTCTGCAGGGCCTTGAGAAAATCCCGGGGATTGTTGACCGGTATGAACGTGTATTGTTTCTTGCTGAAATATGCGTTGAAGACATTCAGGATGTTCAGATCGTCATCCACCATGAGAATCGAGGGCTGATGTGTTCTCGATTGTCTCGGCCGGGATTTGGGAGCTTTTCTTGCTGTCATGGCACATTGACGGTTTCGGGGAAAAAGCTCTTTTCAAGTGATGGCAATATACGAAAAACACGGTGGTAAATGATAGCAAAAAAACTATTCCGCTTCAAGCCTTTGCACGGATTTGACCGGAAAAGCCCTTTCTTTCGCTTTTGATTATGGTTACCTTGTTTTCTGCGTCCCGGCCGATGGAACATTTGGCCGGCGCACCATAAAGAACGATCTTCCTCCGGCGGAAACCATCCGGTTCTTTACCGGGAACGACACGGAGAATCCCATGTCCGAACGGCTGATATTGCATAACGGCGACATCGTGCTGTATGAGGGTGTCATGCACGAGGGCGCGGTGGTGATCGACGGCGCCGGAATTGAGACGGTCTGCCACCGGTCGGAATACACGCCGCGCGCCGGCGACCGGGTGATCGACTGCGAGGGCCTGTTCGTCTGTCCCGGATTCATCGACCTGCACAACCAGGGAGGCGGCGGATATTCGGTCATGGACGGCACCATAGAGCACAT
>CAYNWJ010000595.1:1550-2367 GCA_964400815.1 uncultured bacterium | reverse complement strand
GCGGCAGTTCCAGGGTGTGTTCGTGGCGACCGATCCCGCCGGTCACCGCCACGCGGTAGCGTTCCGTGAGCAGGCCCTCAGGCGAGAGCGTCAGCCGCCAGGGCCCGGCCATGCCCGCATCGCTCAGCAGCTCGGGCTCGGGCGCCTCGGCGCCGCAGAGAGGGCATACCCAGTCGCTGGGGAGATCGTCGAAGGCGGTTCCCGGCTCGACACCGTTGTCGGGATCGCCCTGTTCGGGATCGTAGACATAACCGCACAGATCACATTCATACTTCTGCATGTGGTGGTCCTCCGTAAAAAAAATGTGATGAATGGTAACGGGAATCCGTCAGTCTTTCAGCATGTTTTCGGCGACCGTCCGCCCGAGTTCGCGGCAGCGCGAGAGGGCGTCATCGTCGGGAACGTATTCGATGTTGATGCTCTCGGCCACACGCTCGACCTTCATCTCGTCCAGGAGACCCTCGAGCTGCTTCACCGCCTCGCCGCTCCAGCCATAGGAACCGAAGACGGCGCCCTTGAGCTTCTTGCGCTTGAGGCCCTTGAGATAGCTCATGACGTCGGCCAGCGCGGGGAAGAGGTTGTTGTTGATGGTGGGGCTGCCTGTGATGAGGGCGCCGGCGTCGAGGATCTCGGTGGCCACATCGCTGCGGTGAGAGCTTCTGACCGGCATGAGCCTGACGCGTGCGCCGGCGGACCGTGCGCCTTCACCGACCGCGCGGGCCATGAGCTCCGTGCTCCCCCACATGGTGTCATAGAGGACCACGACCTTGTCGCCGGGTTTCTGGGCGGCCCATGCGCCATAGAGGCCGATGATCTT
>CAYNWJ010000595.1:0-1540 GCA_964400815.1 uncultured bacterium | reverse complement strand
CGATGTCTTCCGGGGTGCGCCAGACGGGGCCGTGGTCGGGGGCCACGATCTCCGGTTCGATGCCGCAGGATTTCAGTTTCTCGACAGCCTTCGGGATGAGCGGGGAATAGGGCATGAGGATGTTCGCATAATATTTTCCCGCCTCGAACTCGAGGATGTCCGGATCGAGCTCGTCCGCGAATCGCTCGTAGGAGGCCAGGTGCATGCCGAACGCGTCCTGGGAGAAAAGGAGCTTCCGCCCGGGAAGCCAGCTCACCATGCTGTCCGGCCAGTGAAGCATGCGGGTCTCGGCGAAGGTGAGCGACATGTTCCCCAGGTCGAGCGTTCCGCAGTCCTCGGCCACGGTGACGCCGTCGAGACCGTGAAAATGCCTGCCGAGGGCCTTCACCCCCATCTTCGAGGCATGGACCTCCTTCGGCTCGATCATGCGGATCATTTCGGGAAGGCAGCCGGAGTGGTCCATCTCGGAGTGATTGGAAACGATGACCTCGATGTCCCCTGGATCGATCACCGAAGAGATGCGGGAAACGAGCTCGTCCATGAACGGCCGCTTGACCGTATCCACCAGCGTGATCCTGTCGGCGAGAATGAGATAGGCGTTATATGTCGTGCCGCGCCCGGTGAGGTAGCCGTGAAAGTCGCGCACACTCCAGTCAACGGCGCCGACCCAGTGGACGTCGTCAGCCACGGGCACCGCACGGAAAACTTCCTTGGACATGAAAAAAACTCCGTTCTGTTTGTTACCGTTCGAAGGTCTCCCTGTGCAGAGAATCGATCTGGTTCGTCAGATCCACGATGTGTCCTATTTCCTGGTTGATGATGACATCGATCATGTTCCTGCCGGCGTCCCCGCGCACCATGTCCTTCATGCCCGTGTAGAAGACGATCGAGTCCTTCTCCAGGCGAATGGCGGTCTCCAGCACATCCTCGACCGTCGAGCCTTCGGGGATGAGGGTTTCCACGCCGGCGTCCAGGTCGAAGACCTTTCCGTCCACTGCCGCCTGGAGATACATGGCGGACTGGTTGTCGGGATCGAACGTGAGAATGGTGCGCTCGCCCTCGGTCAGCTCGGAGCGAATTTCGGCGAAGGTCTTCTGGTGCTCGTGCTCCATCTCCGCCAGATCCATGAGCTTGTAACGCACGGGAGAATCGGCGAAGCGCTCCGCCGCCGTGTGATAGAACAGCACGCCGTTGCTCTCGATCCGTTCGGCGATTTCGAAGATGTCGTCGGAACTGAACGTGATCGCCACGTTTTCCCCCTTTCATACGGTGTCGCCCGGTCATCCGGACACGAACGAGAGGAGGCGGACGGGTACAGCGGACATGTGAGCCGCCGCATTTCCTCCACCGGTTTGACGGGATGCGGTAAGACGTTGTCCGTTTACGAACATAAATATAGGTACTCCCGCGAATGCATGCAACAGGTATTGCGGAACCGGCGATCTCTCATTTTTGACGGTCTCTGTTTCCCTGCGAAGAGAACCCGAAAACCTCAAAACTCATCCCCCGGCCCCTTCTTTTGACTCTTTCAAGAGAAGGG
>CAYNWJ010000594.1:0-2378 GCA_964400815.1 uncultured bacterium | reverse complement strand
GACGAGTTTCTGACCCTCGACGTGGGACTGAACTGGGAAATCCTTCATTCGCCGGGTCACAAGCGGGGCGCAAACTTGAAATTCGGCGTAAAAAACATCACCGATGCCTACCAGGATGACCTCGACCGCGGTATTGATCGTGACGCGGGTTACATATACGGCCCGGCGTCGCCGCGCATGGTGTACGCCGGTATCGAACTCGGCATGTGACGTGTAGTGACATGCGGGCGGGAGACGTTGCACAGCGTACGTCTCCCGCCCGCTGACATTCAAACACACCTGAACCGCGAACGAAATCTGTTTATCCACATCCTAACAATATCATAGCACAGTTTCGTCGGTTTTCCGGCATGTTCGAGGGGTGATGAGTGAACTACTAACCGTCTCCTCACTGTTCACTCATTATAATCTAACATTCGTGGTGTATCTTTTGATCGCAAATTGGAAACATCCAAAATAATTATGTAAAGATATACAATTATGATACCATATCAGAGCAGCACTCACTCCAGGCCGGGAGCAGGTATAATGAAAAAGATATCACAGGCTATAACGACCACCGTATTGTGCATGAACATTCTTTCGTCCGCGGCCGCAAACGATGCTGTTGACAACGCGAACATAACCGAGGCCAGGAAGCATTTCAGCCTGGCGGTGCAGTTCAAGAAGAACGATAATGTAACCGAGGCGGCCTCCCAGTATGAAAAGGCTCTCGCCTGTCATGACGGCATGTTCCAGATCCACTATTCCTATGCCGACCTTCTCATGAAGATGGATCGCGATGACAAGGCCCTCGACCATTTCCGGAAATCCCTGGACCTCAATCCCGACCATTACAATTCGGCCCTGATGCTTTCCAAGCTGTATCACGCCGCGGGCAAACACGATTCGACCCTTGCGATGTACGAGACGATGTACCGTATCCAGCCGGACAAGCATGAGCTGCTTCCCACCATCGCCGGCCTCCGCGAATACCTGGGCGACGATGCAGGCGCGCTGGAGGCCTATGACATGGCCATCGCCAACGGTCAGGGGACCTTCGACATCGAGATGCGGGCCGCGCGTCTGGCCCTCAACGCCGGTGACAGCGAGCGGGCGCGGGAATTCGCCATCATGGCGGCCGATGAACAGCCCGGCGATGTCACCGCCCTCACCATCGTGGCCACCACGAGCCTCGAAACGGGCGATACTCCCGTCGCCGAAGACTATCTGGCCCGCATCATTGCACTCGAGAACCCCGATATCTCCGCGGTCATTCAGCTCGAGAAGATCCACCGTTCCAACGCCGAACATGACAAGCTCATGGCCGTTCTCGAACGGCATCACGAACTGGCGCCGAAGGACATGGAGGTCATCGGGGAGCTCGCCGGGCTCTATTACTCCTCCGGCATGATGGACAAGGCTGTTGTACTGGTGCGGAAGGGACTCGAGATCGATCCCGGCGACGGCCGCCTGCACATCATGCTCGGCGATCATCACCGCGCCGCCGGTGACACCGACAAGGCCCTCGCCGAATACAAGAAGGCCATGCAGGACGCCAAGTGGAAATCAAGCGCCCAGCGTCTCGTGTGGCAGATCGAGGAGCCCGAGACGGCCGAGGAGAGGACCGAGCGCGAGTTCTTCTCCCGGGGCAGGGAAAACCAGCAGTGAGTCCCCGCCGTCCCGCCGAACCGGGAGCAGGGACCGTATAAAAACCTTACGTCACAGCCGTTCATACCTTATATTTATTACGATTTACCGTTCGGCGACGAACGGGGGAATCATGATTGTTCAGCCCCTGCGTCCCGTCGCCCGCTGTGAACAATAATTTCTTTCGCACTGCACATTCACGCAAGTAACGGAGAACACTCATGGAAAACCAGGCCGTACAATCGCTTCTGACCTATATCAACGATGGCGGCCCGCCGATCATGTGGACCCTTGTCGGGCTCTTCGTCGTCGGACTCGCGATCACCATCTGGCGGCTGGTCATCATACTCATCGCCATGTTCAACACCGGCTCGCTCTACAACAAGGTCTTCAAGGCCCTGCAGGAAGACAACGGCCTGGAAAAGGCATCCGAGATCTGTGCGAAGACCCCCGGCCCCGTCGCGACCATCGTCCATGCCGGCATTTCGCGCGTGCACAAGGGCATCGACCATGTGGAAAAAGCGGTGGAAACGGCCGGCGCCGTGGAGATGGCGTTTCTCGAGAACGGCCTCGTGTGGCTGGCGACCATCGCCAACATCGCCCCCATGCTCGGGTTCTTCGGCACGGTGGCGGGCATGATCACCGCGTTCCGTGACATCGCGGCCGCGGGTGACGTGGAACCCTCGATCGTGGCGAGCGGCATCTCGATGGCGCTCATCACCACCGCGGGCGGGCTCCTTGTGGCGATC
>CAYNWJ010000593.1:0-2378 GCA_964400815.1 uncultured bacterium | reverse complement strand
TCCGCCTCCGCTCAGGGTCCTGTTCGAACCGCAGCCGAAAGAAAACAACATGACCGATACAAGAACGACAGATGTGACAAGTTTGTTTCGCAGCATGGGACACCTCCAGGGTGGATTTCCAGTAAGTTTCTGAAAAAAAATATTTTGCATTACTTGTAAATATAACAAAAAAGATGTATAAACGCAATGTTCACATCATCACCGGCACACCCCAATTTCCGGCGAACATATGTATTTCTTTAATTTTCAACTGCTGAACCGTGATTACGGGATGAACCGTGATTACACTCATGTCAATCCTTTCATCTCTTTAATCATGGTTCCAACGATGTACGGTCAATCACCATTCTTCCATCGGTAGCAGCACCATCGGTTACATTTGGGTGCAACAGCATACTGTCATGGCATATGTGTGTTCTCAGGCGGGTTTTCGGGGGATTGTCAGGCACATCATCACCGGCAAACCATTGAAACTCCGGCAGCCTGCCCATTCTTCCATCAGGACAGGGTCGTCCGGAACAGGGGAGGGGGCCACTTTGCAGAAACCGCCAAAGACGGAAAATATTCTTGTCAGACGGCGATCTTCTCGTTTATCATACAAATAACGCTCTTGTTCCAACGGCTTTGAATGAGGCGAGCAATGAAATCACGTCCCCGCATAAGCGATTCGCTGCATTCGAACGACTCCGTCCGTCCGGTGTTTTTGGCTGCCGCGTTCTTCTTCCTCTGCGTTCTGTTCGATCCGGAAGGTGTACGGTCCCGGCCCGGACATCTGCTGTTCGAGAACATCGGTCTCGACGAAGGCCTGTCGCACAACACGGTCACCTGCATTCTCCAGGACCGCGAGGGATTCCTCTGGTTCGGCACCCAGGACGGACTGAACAGGTACGACGGGTATAACATGACCGTATATCGTCACGAAGCCGGAAACCCCGACTCCCCCGGCGGCGACTTCATACTCGATCTGTATGAGGACACTGCGGGGACGATATGGATCGGCGCATACGAGGGCGGGCTCACGTCGTTCGATCCCGCGGCCGGAACGTTCACCCGCCACGAACACGATCCGGAAGACCCCGCCTCCATCGGGGGAAACAATGTCGCCGCCACCGTCGAGGACGGGAACGGCCATATCTGGATCGGCTTGCGGAGCGGCCTCGACCGCCTCGACCCCCGCACCGGAGACATCACCCATTTCACATATGACGCCTCTGATCCCGATGGCATCGGCGGCGAAACCGTATTCTCCCTTCTGCGCGACGGCGACAGCATCTGGGTGGGAACGACCGGCGGCCTCGACCGTCTCGACCTCGGATCACTTACGTTCGAGCATTTCCGTCATGATCCCGCGGACCCGTCGAGCCTGAGCGAAGACACCGTGCACGGCCTGTTCATGGACGACACTGGCATCCTCTGGGTGGGAACGGAGGGAGGGCTCAACCGGCTCGATCCAGAAACCGGAGCATGCGTTCGATTCCGGCACGATCCCGACGATCCGGCTTCCATCAGCGACGACATCGTATTCTCCATTCTCGACGCCGGCGGGGGGCTTCTCTGGCTGGGAACGAGCTATGGACTGGACCTGTTCGATCCGGCCGCAGGAACGGTTCGGCATACCTACAGGCACGATCCCCTGGACGCCAGAAGCATTTCAAGCACGTGGATCAAGCAGGTGTTCCGCGACAGGGCGGGCGTATACTGGTTCGCGACCGATAATGGCGTCGCAAAGTACGTTCCCCGCAAATCGCTGTTCCATCACTACCGCCACGAGCCCATGAACCCGTCGAGCCTCAGCGGCGATTATATCGCCGGGTTCGCCGAGGAGCCGGACGGTTCCATCTGGATTGCCACCAGGACCTCGGGCGTAAACCGCTACGATCCGGCATCGGACACGTTCATACGCTTCCGGCACGATCCCGATGATCCCGGGAGCCTGGCGAGCGACTGGACGGAATCCATATACCGCGACCGCGAGGGGACCGTATGGGTCGGCACGGGGGTGGGCCTCTGCCGCTTCGACCGTGAGAGCTCACGTTTCACCACCTTCCGGCACGACGACAGCGACGGGAGCAGCCTGAGCGATGACTGGGTGCTGACGCTTCGCGAGGACTTCCACGGCGATTTCTGGGTCGGCACGGGCCACGGATTGAACCGCATGGACCGCGCATCCGGCGCCTTCACACGCTACTACCACGACGACAACGACCCGCACAGCCTGAGCCATTCGACGGTCCGTCACATATTCAGGGACAATACGGGCGCGATCTGGGTGGGCACCGACCGCGGCCTGAACCGGTACGACCGCGATTCCGATTCATTCGACACGCTCCACTTCTCGCCCCATGACGAGAACTGCCTCTGCACCAAAAAGATATTCT
>CAYNWJ010000592.1:0-2389 GCA_964400815.1 uncultured bacterium | reverse complement strand
CCGTGCCGGAAATGCCGGTGATGGAGGTGTTGAGGCGGAGATCGACGCCGTGAAGCTCGAGCTGCTGCCTGATGGGGGCCGCCATCTCGGGATCGGCGGTGAGCATGACCTGGTGCGCCAGCTCCACGAGGGTGACCTCCACGCCCCGTTCGCGCAGGGCCTCGGTGATCTCGAGACCGATGTAGCCGCCGCCCACCACCACGGCCCGGCTGAGGCCGCCGCTGTCAACGATGGCCTTGACCGCGTCCATGTCGTTCATGGTGCGGAGGGTGTGCACGCCCGGGGTGTCGATGCCGGGCAGGCCGGGACGGGCTGGTTCCGCGCCGGGGCTCAGCACGAGGGCGTCATAGGCCTCCTCGTATTCCTCGCCGGAATCGCGGTCCAGGACGGTGACCTTTTTCGCCGTGCAGTCGATGCCGGTGACCTCGTGATGCACCCGGACATCGATCCGGAAGCGCCGCTGCATGGCCTCGGGGGTCTGGACGAGAAGCCGCGAGCGCTCCTCGATGGCCCCGCCGATGTGGTAGGGCAGGCCGCAGTTGGCGAAGGAGATGTAGTCCCCGCGCTCGAAGATGACGATCTCGGCGTTCTCGGACAACCGTCGCGCACGGGCGGCTGCCGAGGCGCCCCCGGCGACACCGCCGACGATGAGTATGCGTTTGGCGCTCATGGCGTTCCTTTCGTGGATGTTGTATGTCATAGTGAACCAGCATTATCAATATATGAAAACACGGCGGGATATGAAAGAATGAAGTGGGAAGGGGGGGAGTGTCAGAACTCATCCCCCGGCCCCTTCTCTTAAGTCTTTAAGAGAAGGGGAGTTGCGCACCCGGCAGCTCCCGCGCCCCGGATTCCCCCTCTTTCGCCTGCGAGAGAGGGGGATGTCACGAATGTGACAGGGGGTGAGTGGCACCCGCCCTATTTCGAGGAATTGGAAAAGGGGGCGGCGGAGATGTCCGAGAGACCGCTGTCCCCGGCGTCCTCGATCAGTATGCGGCATTCGTCAGTGGGGAAGTCCGGGACGTCCCAGACATACCGGCCCGGGGGTGCGGGTACGGTGTCGATGTATATCCAGTCGCGGCCGTTGTGGAGGGAGAAGTGGAGCCGCACGCTGTCGATGCCGACCGATGTCCAGCGTATGGGCGTCCAGGAGCCGGCGAAGACGGCCTCGCCGCCGTCGGGAAAGATGAGTTCCAGCCAGTGTGAGCGGAGGGCGATGTCGCAGCGCGTGGTGTCCGGCGGGGAAACGTCGGCCCGCACGGCCGCCGTCAGGAGGTCCGGGGCTTCCGCCGTAACCGTGAACCCTTCGCCCGCGGGAACGCCGCCGATCACGTAGCTCCCGTCAGCGCCGGTCACCGCCCGCAGCCGCGCGAGACCGACAGGCATCGAGACCTCGGCCCCGGCCACCGCCCCGCCCGTTTCGAGCACGGTGACACGACCGGCCAGGGCGCCGCGGGGCAGCTCCGCGCCCGCGTTCACGGCCACGCCCGCAGCCGCAGCCGCCAGCACGAGGGCCGCGGCCGCAAACACCCTACAGGACATCCCCGACCCTCGCCGCGATCTCGCTGACAACCGCATCCGCCTTCGCGGGATCGGAGGCGCTGGTGACGGCGTCGAAGGGCTCCGTTATCTTCGCGTCCGGATCCCCCGCGGTGACCACGAAGACGATGTTGCGGGCCTTCCCGTTGGCCTTCCAGTAGCGCACGGCGTGCCAGGGGGTGTGCCATGCCCAGAGGTCCGCGAAATACACCACGGCGCCATAGTCCGCGGCATCGTAATACTTCGCCCGCTTCAGCCGGTCGGTGGTGACCCGGACGCCTTCGCCCTCGAGGGCCATGGTGACCCCGGCCGCCACACGGTTCTTGAAGTCGCTCTCGTCGAAGAGCAGCGCCACCACCCCGTCGCCCTTCGGCTGATCGGCGGGCGGCTTCACGAAGGCCGCGCACCCGGCGGCGAGGAGCGCGCACAGGACGACCGCGGCCGCGCATCTTTTTATGTTCACCTTGTCCTCCGGCCTGCCGAATGATCGATTGTTTCGAATATACTGATGCCGAACCGGAAACTTTTTTGTATCCGCAGGCGTTCAAAAAGTGGACGTGGATAGAATGTTTGTCCAACGTCTTCTTTCGTTTCAGTGTCGAACGACTGAAACAGTTCTTTCCCGAGGGCTCCGGAATCTTCCCCTGTTTCCGGAGCCCTTTTCAGTCAGGCATCCCCGAGAGCTGAGAACTCATCCCCCGGCCCGTCTCTTAAGTCTTTAAGAGAAGGGGGGTTAAACGCCCGAGAGTTTCTCTCCCCCTCTTTTGCGGCGGGAGAGGGGGATGTCACATTCATGTGACAGGGGGTGAGTGTAGTTTTTTTCTGCGAAGAGATCCCCCTCTTGTCCTGC
>CAYNWJ010000591.1:734-2394 GCA_964400815.1 uncultured bacterium | reverse complement strand
TCCATTGAGATCGAGCGCCGAGGGGTTGTTCGGATCGACAAGGACCTGGATCAGCGAGCGCAGACCCTGTTCACCCAGGGATGAGACGAAATCCGGATGGAGATTCGCCAGAAACAGAGTGATGTCACCGATCTCCATGGAATACATGAACGACCGGAGCGCCAGCTCCTTCCCCTCGGGCGCTTCATAGGTCCAGTCATCGGGGACGGAATAGATCTCGACACCGTCGCGGCTTCCGAGAAGCGTCCATTCCGCGGGAGGCAGCAGAATCCATCCCCCGTAATAGTCGTAGTCATGCCTGATCCTGAGATCGTTCCTTCCGCTGAAATGGGAGCGGTCGATGATCACATGGGAACCCGCAAGCTCTCCGGACGGCACATCCCTGATATCGAGCAGCATGTCCGAACGGCGGAACATGAGCTCGGCATACCTGAGATCCGGCATATAATAGAAGGACAGCTTGTTCTCCCACCATCCGCCGGTGTTGTACACGGTCAGGTTCGGACGGCCGGCCAGAATCCCGCGGTATCCCCACCGGAACTTCGCCATGTTGCGCTCGCGGTCCGCCTTCTGCCCCGCCATGGCCAGAACCGACGTGTACAGCACGAAAGCCATGACGGCCGATACGATCAGGCCGGGGACGAGACGGCGTTTCAGGCGGGCAAGTGATTTCAGCCGCGCAGCGCCCATGCCCCAGGCGTCGGCGATCGCCACACCATAGCATATCGCCATCGCCGGCGTGAGGGTGAGAAGAAAACGGTCGAGCTTCTTCATCATCTGATAACTGGAAAAGGACACCGTACCGAACTCGTAGTAGAGATAGACCACCACGAACCACAGCGGCGCCGCCGCCAGCCGGATATCGCGCTTCTTCCATGCCTTGAAGGCAGTATACGCCACAAAGAGAATCCCCGCATAAAAAGTCATGCCGAAAAGTGGACTGCCCCTGAAGGGCTGCCCCGCCGCAAGAGAAAAGAGCCCCGGGAACATGTAATAGGCCATGACATACCAGTTGACCGAATTGTCGGGGATATAGCCCGATTCGATCAGGGGTCTGCTGTAATGCTGGGCCAGATGGAGATTGAACAGGAAATCGCCCGATTTCAGAAAATAGAACCCGTACAGCAAAGCAAGCGGCGCGGCGAATCCAACCGCCGCAAGCCACAAACCGTTCCTCCAGCGCTCACGGTCGAAAGCGAACGGCAGGAAAAACAAGGCGAAATTATAGGCGTTCTCGCGCGTCGTGAACGCCAGAAACATGGCGAAACCCGTGGCGGCATAGAGCAGTTTCGCCCGGCGGCCCGTGCTGTCCAGCGCATACACGAACGCCAGCACCGAAAGAGCGATGTAAAACGGCGCCACGATGTCCGGCAGGAGCATCGTCCCGAAGATCACGTCCCCGGGAAAGGTGGCCAGCACGAATGCCGCCGCCATTCCGGCATTGATGCCGTAAAGTTTGCGCCCGATCAGGAATGCCGCGACCACACAGCCAGAAGAAACGACGATGGGATATACCACCGCCACCGACTCGACCGGGGACAGGATGCTGAAGAGAGCCGCCACCGGCATCAGCAGGGTCAGCCTGAGCATCCGGAAATCCATGGTCATGTCCCAGGGCAGCGGTATCCTGAAGAATGAATAGGCATAGACGCCGTACGAG
>CAYNWJ010000591.1:0-724 GCA_964400815.1 uncultured bacterium | reverse complement strand
GCCCCTCGATGTAGATCGCCCGCGGCGGGCAAGCCGCCTCGCAGAGCCCGCAGTAGAACCGCCATTTGAGGAGGGCGTTCACGAGAAGGACGAGGATGAGCGCCAGCGCATAGGGATCTTTGTGAACCTTTTTCAGCACGCGTTCTTCTCCACAAGGAATCGTTCGAAGAGATCGACGACACGGTCGATGTCGTCACGGCCGACGATCAGCGGCGGGATGAACCGGACTACCTTCGGGCCGGCGGAACAGATGAGGATGTAGTGCTCCTGGAAAAAGGCGACCGCCTCCGCCGCCGGAAAATCGACCTCGACCCCGATCATGAGACCCGCGCCGCGGACCTCCTTGATGGAGGATTGATTCGCGGCCAGTTTTTCGAGGCGGCGTTTCAGATAATCGCCCTTTTCCGTGACCTCCGAAAGGAAAGACGGATCGGAAAGGATGTCGAACACTCCGTTGCCCACACCCGTCACGAAATGATTTCCGCCGAACGTGGAGGCGTGTTCGCCGGGCGCGATCTCCGGCCAGACCCGGGGGCCTGCGACGACGGCGCCGATGGGCAGTCCTCCGGCGAGCGGCTTGGCAAGGCTCATGATGTCCGGCGTTATCCCGTAATTTTCGTATGCAAAGAGCTTTCCCGTGCGCCCCATCCCGCACTGGACCTCATCGACGATGAGCAGCATGTCACGATCACGGCACAGGGCCTCGATATCTTTCATGAAGGAC
>CAYNWJ010000590.1:0-2394 GCA_964400815.1 uncultured bacterium | reverse complement strand
TGGACCTCCTGCGCGACAGGAAGGTTGCCCTGGCCCCCGGCGAGACCTTCGGCGACACCACGAAATCGTTCGTGCGCATCTCCTTCACAACCGGTATCGACACCCTCGTGGAAGGCACAACGGTCCTCTGCGACTACATCGACGAGCGGAGCGGGTGAGTAAAGAATCGGTAGCCGCGAATGACCGCGAATATAATCGAATGCATCGAAAGGAATGATGTGGACGCACAAGAGTGTTATTCGTTAAAATCCGTGTAATCTGTGGTTTTTTTCTGCAGGGGGAACCATGCCGCCATCGGCACCCGTCACCATCCGCCGCACATTTAGGCCCCTTCCCCTGGGATCGGTGCGTCCCCGGGGATGGCTCAAGGAACAGCTCGAAATCCAGCGTGACGGCCTCTCGGGCAATCTCGAGGAGGTCTGGCCGAAGATGGGGCCGGACAACGGCTGGCTGGGTGGCGGCGGCGACGACTGGGAACTGGCGCCGTACTATCTCGACGGCCTCGTGCCGCTGGCGTGGCTCCTGAACGACCGCGGGCTCCAGGAAAAGGCCGGAAAGTGGATCAACTGGACCCTCGCCCATGTGGGCGATGACGGCTGGATCGGGCCGCCAACCGACAACCGCGACATATGGTGGCCCCGCGCCATCATGCTCAAGGTCCTCGCCCAGTATGCCGAGGCGACAGGCGACACCCGCATGGAAAATGTCATGGCCGCCTATTTCATGCACATGTTCAAGCGCCTGCCGGACGAGCCGCTGGACGTGTGGGGGAAATTCCGCTGGGGCGAATACCTGGTGAGCCTCCTGTGGCTCTGCGAGTCCCGCGCCTGCCCGGTGTTCGGTCGACTCGCCCGGCTGCTCGCGTCCCAGGGGTACGGCTGGAGCGATCATTTCACGTATTTCCGCATCGAGGACCAAGTTTCGGAAAACCGCACCCTCGCCACCCACGTGGTCAATCACGCCATGGCGGTCAAGTATCCCGGCCTCTGGAGTATGTTCTCGGGCCGCAGGGAGGACCGCGCCGCATCGGACACCGCCCTCGCCATGCTGGACCGTTTCCACGGCATGCCCACGGGCGTCTTCACCGGCGACGAGCATCTGGCGGGAAGGAATCCCTCGCGCGGCACCGAGCTCTGCGCCGTGGTGGAGCTCATGTATTCCCTCGAGGTGCTGACCTCGCTGTTCGGCGGAACGGCCTGGACGGACCGTCTGGAGTCGGTCTGCTACAACGCCCTCCCGGCGGCGTTCACCGCGGACATGTGGGCCCACCAGTACGACCAGCAGTTGAACCAGGTCCTGGCGAGCGTGGACGAGCGCCCCTGGTCCAACAGCGGCGAGGCGAACATATTCGGCCTGGAGCCGCATTACCAGTGCTGCACGGCGAATTTCCATCAGGGATGGCCCAAGTTCGTCTCGCACATGTGGATGCGCCATCCCGGAAGCGAAGGGCTGGCGGCGGTGGCCCATGGCCCGTCCGAGGTGACAGCAGAGATCGGAGGTGCGCAGGTGACGGTCACGACGGAGACGGACTATCCCTTCTCGGGGGAGATCGAGTTCGAGATCCGCTCCTCGGCCCCGGCGGCGTGGCCCCTCATGCTCAGGATTCCCGCATGGGCCCGGGACGCGGTCATTTCGGTCAAGGGCGATCCGCCCCGCGAGACCGTGCCCGGAGAATTCCACACCATTTCCCGGACCTGGCGGAACCGCGATACGGTGACCCTGAAACTCCCCCTCGAACCGCGTGTGAGCCGGGGGTTCAACGGCTCCGTCAGCGTCCACCGCGGCCCCCTGCTCTTCGCCCTGCCCATCGAGAGCGAATGGAAGATGATCGGCGGAAGGAAACCCGCCGCCGACTACGAGGTCTATCCGAAATCGAAATGGAACTATGCCCTCGCCCTCGATCCGGACAATCCCGGCCGGTCGCTCTCCGTTGACGAGGACTCCGTGCGGATGCCCTGCTTCTCCAAGGACCGGGCGCCCGTTTCGATCAACGCCCGGGGCCGCGAGCTGCCGTCATGGGGCATGGAGGGCGCCTCGGCCGCGCCTCCCCCCGAAAGCCCGGTGACCGGGGCGGGGCCCATGCGGGAGATCAGGCTCATTCCCTACGGCGCCGCCAAGCTCAGGATCGCCGCCTTTCCCCTGGCGGATGAAGGATGAAAAGAGCGGTTCGCAGCTGATGCGGATGGAGGAGAGAAAAAATAGATTCACAGATGACACTTATTAAGTTTATTATATACAATTATACTATCTTATCCTGAAATTTAGTTTCGTTTATAACGCTGAATACTTGATAAACAATATGGTAAAAGCAATATGAAATATAAATTTTACAAAATAATGTTAACTTTTTTAATTATAATAATGATTGTTTTTTTAATAAGACGAGCATTTCTT
>CAYNWJ010000589.1:0-2396 GCA_964400815.1 uncultured bacterium | reverse complement strand
CCTCTCCGCCGGACGATTTCACATCCGCCGGTCGCTGCCCTGTTCCCCCGATCCCCGGACGACGCCGTGAAGCCACATTCCCCGCATTTTCAGACACGCGCCGGATTCATATCCATTATCGCCATGGCCCTCGCCATAGCAGCCCTGTCGCCGCATCCCCCGGCGCATGGGCAGGAATCACCCGGATCCCGCCTTCTCGCCGCACTGACGCCGAATCAGGACAGCCGCGCTTCCGTGGGCGATGAACCCGTGATCGTTCCATTCGGCGGGTCCCTGCGTGTCCTCTTTCTGGGCACGTTCGACACCACGGGAGCGTTGAGCACCCATATATCCGCGTCGCTCCAATGCGAACACGATGCCGTACTGACGGGCGGACGCTCATCGGCGGGATTCGATGTCTCCGCGGACGAGCTTTCCGAAAGCGAAGTCTCCCGGAGGATCATCCGGGCACTCTCACAAGAATGGGACGCCGTTTTCCTTGACTGCCGTTACGACGCGCTGCCCCCGGCCGTAAGGGACCGTCTGGCGGAGGTGGTCCGGGCCGGCGCCGGTCTTGTGTATTGCGGTGAAGAAGACGATCTGGACGGTCTTTCGGCGGCGGGTTCGATTGACGAGACGCCGCTGGAAGCGCTCGATCTCGAGGGTGTCAGGGCCGAATCATCCGGTTTGGCCGGTGACGGGACCGTGGTGGTCATGCCGGTGCTCGATACGGGCGGCGACGAACGGTATTACGGGGATTACATTCTGTGTTCGGTCAATGCCCTCCTGTTCGCCGCACGGAGGAATTCAGGACTCGATGCGGTCAGCATCAGGATGCCCGGCGTCATCCAGCACGAGGCGATGGATTTCATGAACTACCGCCTCGATCTGGAAAACGAAGGAAAAGCCGGTCCCTACGATGTGACTGTCCGGTACCGTGACGCGGACGGCAGGATTGTTCTCCGGACGAGCGATGAATTCGCCATCCAAAAACGAAAAACCTTCGTTTCCCTGGAGTTCAGTCAGCTTCCCCTGGGCAGATATACACTCGAGATCATCATTTCTCGGGAGGGCGCCGTCCACGCCATCGCAGCCCGCTCGTTCACCGTCGAGGCCGAACAGCACATCGATGGCATCGAGCTCTGGAAGCCGCGGACCATCGAGGGGGGCGTCGCATCCGGCCTTATCAGGTTCTCCACCGATCTGGAGGAGGGCATGTATTTCAGGGCGGAACTGTACGACGCTTTCGACCGCCTGCTTACCAGCATGGAACCTGAAGTCATTCCCCGTCGTCCGACGGCCCAGTTCTCATTTCTGGTCAGGGGCTCTCTCGGCAACAAACTGATGGTCCGGGTCCACTATTTCAAGAACAACGAGCATGTACAGACATTCGAGGAGCCCCTTTTGCTTTCCAGGGACGGCGGTGACAGGCGTTTTTCTCTGTATGCGCCCGCGGGCCACCCTGGATCGGTTTTCAATGAAAGGCGATGCAGGCTTCTGGGCCAATCGGGCGTGACCGGCATCATTGCCCCGATCGATCCGGCACGGCCATTCCCTGCGGCGCGCACTGCGCTGATGGAATCAACGACCGGGCTCTCGGCTGCGGTTCCCCTGATCGATGCGGGGAGCGCTGCTCACCCCGTCTCCACGGATGGTCTGCGAAGGTTTCTGTCTTCCTTCTTCACCCTCGAACCGACTCTTGCCGCCTTTTCCGGAACAGGTGACTCGAACGAACTGCGGACTGTTTTCGTGTCCGGGGCCGCCGACATCTTTCCGGCGACACGCCTTCTGTTTCCCCCCGATGACATGGTTGGGGAGGGCATGCCTGAACGAGCGGAAAGCGGCATGATACTGGCTGCCCGCACAGCAGGGGATCTGGAACGTTCTCAAAGCGACGTTTCGCCCGCGGACACGGTGGCTGTCCCGCTTCTCGCGGTGACCGGCATGGCCGCTCTGAGGTCCATGAGCCTGTCCGACGTTCGCGCCCTACCCTGGCGTGAGCTTTCATGGGGCGCCGATGGGATATGGATCAATCACGATGGTTCGGAATCGCCGTTTTCTCTGCCATTGTCGCCGTTCATCGGGGAAACGCCGGAATTCGCGGCCCTGTCCCGGGACGTGCGTGAGATCGGGGGCGGCATCGATCTCCTGATCGGCGGTTTGTCCCGCGGGGATGCGCCGATGGGCGGCTATGGTCCTCCCGCCGGCGGCTGTGCGCGCTTCCGGGACGGTGAAGCGCTGTATGTGCTGGTTCCGCCCCCTGCGCTGACGGATGCGCCTGCCGTGAACCGCTCCATCGGGGAAACCCTGTTTCTGTATGATGTGCGGACGGGGGACTATCTCGGCACCTCATCGACCATTCCGGATGATCCCGCGGCCGATGGATACCGCCTGATCGCTTGCCTGCCCTACCGTGT
>CAYNWJ010000588.1:0-2398 GCA_964400815.1 uncultured bacterium | reverse complement strand
GTACTCCGGCGCCAGTGGCGGCGAATACGAACCCTGCGGTTGCCGTATTCCCCTCGGCGGGTTCGCGAGGCGGGCGACTGTCATAGACAGCATCCGTCAGGACGCGGACAATGTCATGGTCGTGGACTCGGGCGCCATGCTGTTCCCGAACAAATATCTCTATCCGCCCTACGACGTTATATGGGGACGGATCGCCCACGAAGCGGTCGATGTGGTGAATGAAACCGGCATCGATTACCTGAACGTGGCGAGCTATGACATCGCGGCGAGCCCCGACACCCTGCTCGCTTTCGACGAACGTTATCCCGCCGAATGGTTGTCTGCCAACATCGTGTCAAAGGAAACGGGTGAACTGCTCTTCCCGCCCGATGCGGTGGAACAACTCGGTGATTTCAAGGTCGGCGTCTTCGGTTTCATGGCCGAGAAGACCCTCGGTGTGGACATTTTCGAGGAGGAGGACCCGGTTCGTGTTCTCGATCCCCTGGAGACGGCACGGAAGGAAGTGGAAAAGCTCCGCGGACAGGGATGCGATTTCATCGTGGCTCTCGCCTATATGGATTTCGAGAAGGTCCTGGCTGTGCTCGAACAGGTTGACGGCATCAACGTTGCCGTTGTCAGCCATACCCGTGAGCACACCCCATCCTCCGACCACCAGCATTTCCAGCCGATGACGGTCGGTAACGCCATCGCCGTCAGGTGCCCCGATGGCGGCAGGGTTGTGGGTACCCTCGATATCGAGGTGGCAAACGGCGATTACACGTTCACGAACAGCGAGGATTATATGGACCTCAGGCCCATGGCTGTCCGCGAGAAGGACCCCACGCCGCAGCAGTCGCTCTACACCCACACATTCATCGATCTCGGCCCCCGGATCGACAGCAACGAGGAACTCAGGAGCAGGATCACCGAATTTGCCAAAAATGTCGAGGAATATGCCGCGAGTCTCGGTCTCGAATACAAAGTCCAGTGAGACGCGGTCATCAACTGCATAAAGAAAAGGAGCGGCCGCAACCGCTCCTTTTCCTTTGGTGCTTTGTTTCGGGATTGATTCCCGAGGGAAATGAACTTCCTTGTGTCACCGTGCTCCGCGACCTCTGCCGCCGCGCATGCCGGCTCCGCGTCCTCCGCCGCCTCCGGAATTCCTTCCGACCATTTTGCCGAGGTTGTCGCAAAGCCCGTCACCGTCGGCGTCGACGAAGAAGCGCCCCCGTCCGGCTCCACGGGGTGTCCCCGCCTGGAAATTGTCACAGACGCCGTCATTGTCCTTGTCGATGAAGAAGCGCCCCCGTCCGGGAGTGACAGCGGATGCACCAGCACCGGACGCCGACTGTCCGGCGGTCGATTGCACGGCCGAGACGGCGCGTCCGCGGCCGGCCCCGGTCCGCAGTCCCATTCTTTTACCAAGATTGTCGCAGACCCCGTCACCGTCGGTGTCTGCGAAAAACCTTCCGCGAATCACCGTCTTCTGTGCGGTGGTTTTTGCTTTTGAGGTATTTGATTTGGCAGGCGGCTGCGCCCATGCCGCTGACATGAGGAGCATGAGCAGTACGGCGAGCGTTCCCGTGAAAAGTTTCATGTTCTGCCCTCCCTGATTGATGTTTGCGGCGGCAGTGAACGGGTCACTGTTCCATCTTTTCAATTTATGCTTCGAGTGAATCAATAGTCAAGTCCCCGGAGCGAAAAAGAAGATAAGGATGCCGTGAAAACCCGCAGTACCTGACCCGTCGGCATTGAATGCCCGTGGTTTTCATTCATGTTCGATCCCTGCATCGATATTCACGGCCGGCGCGCATGAAAGCCTCGATGTTTTTCATCGGTGTTTCGGCCGGGAGGTCGCATCCCGTGCTGAGAATGAAATTCGGGAATGGTTCCATCTTTTCAAGAAGAGCCCCGACCTCGTCCTCCGTTTCGCCGGGCATTCCCGTGAGTATGGTCGTGGTGGGGTTGATGTTGCCGATTACGGCGACGGTGTCGGGTATCCTCCGTGCCGATTCCACCAGGTCCACTCCCACCTCCTTCGAGTCGAGACTGATGCCGTTGACTCCGGCATCCGCCATGATTTCGATCAGGTGCATGGTGTTGCCGCAGGTGTGATAAATGATATTGACACCGTTGTAGCGGCAGCTGTCGCTGATATGGCGCACATACTCCGCCGAAAACATCCTGAACTGTTCCGGGCCCAGCATGACCGCGCTCGGCTCGAGAATGCAGATGACCTGAGCTCCCGCTCCGATGAGGAGGCGGGTATACTGCTGAATGAGCTCGGTCGAGAATTCGCAGAGTGTCCTGAGCGTGTCGTGATCGACGATCGTGGCCATTGCCGCGTTGTCCGCCCCCATGATGAGCGCCGCCAGGGAATACGGGCCGGCGACATAGGCGCCCCGGACGATATCGGGGG
>CAYNWJ010000587.1:0-2398 GCA_964400815.1 uncultured bacterium | reverse complement strand
TCGGCCCGCATGTCCTCGCAGGGACTGGCGTTCAACGCAGTCGGCAGAAGCGCCATCATCAACGATCCCGGATGGATGAACGGCTGCTACTACGACCACGCGGGGCCGGCTCACGGTCTGGCGATAGCCCGTATGATCGGGCATATCACCTATCTGTCGGAACTGTCCCTCGATTCGAAGTTCGGCCGCAAGCTCCAGTCGGCGGACCGCTACTCCTATGATTTCACCAGCGAATTCGCCGTGGAATCGTATCTCAAGCACCAGGGGCAGCGTTTCACCGAGCGTTTCGACGCCAACAGCTACATCTATATTTCCAAGGCAATGGACTATTTCGATCTCACGGGAAGTTACGGCAGCCTGAATAAAGCCTTCCGGGATGTGACCGCCAAGACCCTCGTGGCGGCCTACACCTCGGACTGGCTTTTCACCACGGGCCAGTCGCGGGATATCGTCAGCGCCTTGATGGCCAACGGCAAGGACGTGTCCTTCGTGGAAATCGATTCGCCCTATGGCCACGATTCCTTTCTCGTGGACTGCGATACGCTCAAGCGCATCATCGTTCCCTTCCTGGCAAGCGTCAGGTTCGCCATGGAGCCCCACGAATGCTGACACGAACGTCAATGACAACACCCGGGGATTCGAAGACCCATGAAGGATCAGGGAAGAGAAAAGATCAATCGCGCCGACCGTGACCTGATCACCTCGATCATTCCGCGGGGGGCCACCGTGCTCGATCTGGGGTGCGGTGACGGTTCGCTGCTGTTCGAGCTGATCAACAGGAAAAACGTCATGGGGCGCGGCATCGATATCGACGAGAACAACTTCATCAAATGCATCGAGAAGGGCCTTTCCGTCTGCATGAGCAATCTCGATGACGGTCTCGCCGACTATCCCGACGCTTCATACGACTATGTGATCCTCAACCAGACGCTCCAGGTGATCAACAAGCCCGCCCGAATCATCAGGGAAATGCTCAGGGTGGGACGCCATGCGATCGTTGGGTTCCCGAATTTCGGCCATCTGTGGCTGCGATGGCGTTTTCTGGTGGACGGGAAAATGCCGAGATCGAAGGTGCTTCCCTTCGACTGGCACAGCACACCGAACATTCACAACCTGACCATACGCGATTTCATGGCCTTCTGCCGGGACGAAAACATATCCATCATGCACGATCAATACCTCATGGGAGGCTCCTGGAGACATGGCGCCGTGTGGAAACCGCTGGCCAACCTGTTCGCGGTCAATGGCATGTTCATTCTCAGGGGAGAAAAGGAAAGGATGTGACACCATGAAGATATACAATGACATCACCGAAACCGTGGGGAACACCCCCCTCGTCTACCTGAAACCGGTCACGGGATCATCGGCGCGCGTTGCCGTCAAGCTCGAGTCTTTCAATCCCCTCTCATCCGTCAAGGACCGTATCGGACGGGGCATGATCGACCGGGCCGAGAAGGACGGAAAGATCGGCCCGGGTTCGACGCTGGTGGAGCCCACATCCGGCAATACGGGCATCGCCCTCGCGTTCGTGTGCGCCGCACGTGGATACCGGCTCATCCTCACCATGCCGGAAAGCATGAGCATCGAGCGCAGAAAACTCCTGGCGTTCCTCGGCGCCGAGGTGGTCCTCACACCCGCCACCGAAGGGATGAAGGGCGCGATCGCCAAAGCTGAGGAGATCGCCGCATCGAAACAGGACGCAGTCATGCTCCAGCAGTTCGCAAATCCCGCCAATCCGGAAGCACACCGCACGACAACCGCGGAAGAAATCTGGCGGGACACAGACGGCGCCGTCGATATTTTCGTCGCCGGCGTCGGCACCGGCGGCACCCTGACCGGTGTGGGCGAGATACTGAAGCAAAAAAAGCCCGATGTCCGCATCGTGGCGGTCGAGCCCGAAACATCGCCCGTACTCAGCGGAGGCAAGCCGGGAGCCCACAAGATACAGGGCATCGGCGCCGGTTTCATCCCCGATGTGCTCAACACGGACATCATCGACGAGATCATACGCGTCGGCAACAAGGATGCCATGAACACCTCGCGGAAGATCGGCGCCACGGAAGGCATGCTCCTGGGAATCAGCGCCGGGGCGAACATCTTCGCCGCGCTCCAGCTCGCCGCACGGCCGGAAAACGACGGCAGACTCATCGTCACCGTGGGATGCGATACCGGCGAGCGTTATCTGTCCACGGAACTGTTCGAGTCCGCCGGGTGACGAGGACAGCAGGACCCGTATGTCGGGGCGAGGAGCGCAACACTCATCCCCTGTCACATGAATGTGACATCCCTCTCTCTCGCACGCGAATGAGGGGGAAGCGTTCATTGAAGGATTTTCTGGCGTGTATCTCCCCTTCTGCTATGATATAAGTCAAGCAAAAAGTCACAGGAAGGGCGGAGC
>CAYNWJ010000586.1:1199-2399 GCA_964400815.1 uncultured bacterium | reverse complement strand
GGACAGGTGGACGGTTCGGTTATTCCCGGCATGATCGGCATGGAGGCGGGGCAGTCCGCCTATGGCGACATTTATGCCTGGTTCAGCGACATCATCGCCTGGCCGGTCAGGCGCATCCTGGGCCAGGACGCCGGCATGGACGCCGATGACGTGGATAAAGCGATATCCCGTATCATTCCCGAATTGACCGCCGCGGCTGAACGCCTTCCCGTGGACGAGGACGGCCCCCTGGCGCTCGACTGGATGAACGGCCGCCGGACGCCGGACGCGAACCAGATGCTCAAGGGCGCCATCACGTACCTGAACCTGGGCAGTTCGGCCCCGGCGATCTTCCGCGCCCTCGTGGAGTCCACCGCCTTCGGCTCGAAGATGATCGTCGACCGGTTCGAATCGGAGGGCGTTCCCATAAAAGAGGTGATCGCCCTGGGAGGCGTGGCGAAGAAATCCCCCTTTGCGATGCAGGTGCTTGCCGATGTGCTCAACCGTCCCATCAGCGTGGTTGCGTCCGAACAGACCTGCGCTCTCGGGGCCGCCATGTTCGCCGCGGTCGCGGGGGGGGTGTACGGCAGGGTTGAAGACGCAATCGAACGGATGGGAAGCGGTTTCGAAAAGGAATATGCGCCCGATCCGGAACGCGCGGAACGTTATGCCCGCAAATGTGAACGCTATGTCAGGCTCGGAGAATTCGTCGAGCGTGAAACGGGCGGACGCTCCTGAAATAATCCTGAACACAGTGGATGAAACGAGGATGATGGGAAAGATACCGAAAACACCGGATGACCTCCGCGAACGCGTATTCGAGGCGAACATGGACCTCGTGCGGCACGGTCTCGTGCTCCATACCTTCGGAAATGTCAGCGGCATCGACCGCGAACGGGAAATCGTGGCCATCAAGCCCAGCGGCGTGCCCTATGGCGAGCTTTCTCCCGAGAAGATCAGTCTTGTGCGTCTGGACGGCTCCCCCGCGGAGGAAGGCGGCCTGAATCCCTCCTCCGACACGAAGACCCACCTTGCGCTCTACCGGGCCTTCGCCTCCATCGGCGGCGTCGCGCACACCCATTCGGGCCATGCAACGGCATGGGCGCAGGCGCGGCGGGACATCCCCTGCCTGGGGACGACACACGCCGATTATCTCCCGTGCGGTGTCCCATGCACCCGCGACATGACAGACGGAGAGATCGGCGGCGACTACGAAACCGC
>CAYNWJ010000586.1:0-1189 GCA_964400815.1 uncultured bacterium | reverse complement strand
TGATATTTCGCCGGAGGAGGTCACGATGGTCCTCGTGGCGGGGCACGGCCCCTTCACCTGGGGCGCTTCACCGGAAGCGGCCGTCCACAACAGCGTCACACTCGAGGAACTCGCCCGAATAGCCTTCATGACCCTGCTCATCGACAGTTCCGCATCTCCCCTCGGCGAGGCGCTGCACCGCCGCCACTTCCGGCGCAAGCACGGCGACGGGGCCTATTACGGGCAGGAGAACCGATAAATTATCCGGATATCCGGTTTGGCAGGCAAGGCTTTGCAATACTATATCAGGAGCAATTGATCAGAGCCGGTTTTCGATTATATAATCCCTCCGCCACTGCCGTGGCGCCTCCCCTGACAGGGAAGGCGGGTACGGCAAACGCCGGCGGTACATGGGTTCCCCTGTGAGAGGGACGAGGACGAAGACCGGAGGGGGTTGTCATGACGAAAGGCAATGTGCTTATGTAACTAAATAACCGGCTTTCACTATGCGTAAATCCGTCTGACCTGTGGTTTCTTTTTTTTCAGTGATGGCCCATTAGTACTGAAATCATACATTTTCAAAGGGAGATCCCACCATGCAGAACATCCCCGAAGTCGAGGCCGGCATCGTCGCAGTCAGCCGCGACTGTTTCCCCATCGAACTCTCTCGCGAGCGGAAGAACCGGGTGCTCACCGCATGCGAAGAAAAGAACATCCCGGTCACCGGCTGCGACATCGTCGTCGAGAACGAAAGCGACGTCCTCCGCGTGCTCCAGGAAATCGACGAGCGCGGGATCAACGCCCTCGTCATCTATCTGGGCAATTTCGGCCCCGAGGGGCCAATCTCCATGCTGGCGGAGGCCTTTGCCGGACCGGTCATGATCGTGGGGGCGGCCGAGGAATCGGGCTCCGATCTCCTCGACGGACGCGGCGACGCCTATTGCGGCATGCTCAACGCCTCCTACAACATCGGCCTTCGCTACCTCTCGCCCCACATTCCCGAGAATCCCGTGGGGCTGCCCCACCAGACAGCCGACGCCATCTCTGAATTCATCCCGGCGGCGCGGGTGATCCTGGGCATGGCCTCGCTCAAGATATTCTCCTTCGGGCCGCGGCCGCAGGACTTTCTCGCCTGCAACGCCCCCATCAAACCGCTGTACGATCTGGGCGTGGAGATCATGGAGAACAGCGAACTCGACCTCTACGACAT
>CAYNWJ010000585.1:0-2399 GCA_964400815.1 uncultured bacterium | reverse complement strand
TACCGTGTCGAGACGGACGGTGGCCAGGCGAAGACGGGGAAGATGGTGCTGATGAGGTAGGGTGACCACCTGTCCCCTCCCCGGTAAGATGATGTTTCATAAACCGGCGGCGGGGGGTATCCGACCATCTTCCCGTTCCCCTAGAAATTATACTCCACCGAGAACTGGAACACCTCGTCGGGAGCGTCTGACCAGTCGTCCCTGGTCCCGGCCTCGTAGTCCGCGACCACCTTGGTCTCGCCCCTGATGCGCCATGACGCCCCGAGGATGAGTCGTTTGAAGGCGTCCAGTCCGGTCATCCCGCTGTCATCGAAGCTGGAAAGGCGGCCGAAGAGGGCATAGGTGCGTTCCGCGAAGAGCAGTTCACCGAACAGCGACCAGCCGTCGAGATCCGCCGCGTCCCCGGAGGCGTCCAGCATGTCGCCCCGGTAGTTCCCCGTGCCGGAATAGACGGTCGCGGCCGCCACGAACCGCCGTTCTTCCACGGTCAGGCCGGCCATGTCGATGGTGAAGTCGGGAGAGGCGGCGGTGTTGCCCTTGCCCCGCACACCGTGATAGGAGACCTGGAGGCCGGGGATGACATCCGGGAGGGGCCTGAGGGAGAGACGGCCTTCCAGGGTCTTGTTGTTGTTCTGCTCGATGGCGTGATAACCGCCGCCGTTGTAGAGGCCGACCGCCACGCTCCCCCACCGTCCCGCGAACTTGTCGTCGAAATGGGTGGCGTCGATCCGCTCACCAAGCAGGGCGAAGAGCCCCATCCCGAAATCGCCGGACGAGATGACCTTGCTCCGGTCCAGGAACATCCCGCGCTGCACGCGATAGCGGTTTATGTGCTGTTCGAAATCGATCCAAGGCCGGTGCACGAGGCCGAACTCGACCACGGAATCGGTGAGCAGGGGGAGTTCCGGGATGCCGACGGCAACGTAGCAGTACTTGAGCCGCATCTCGAGATCGCCCTCGCCGTCGCCCTCCCGGTCAACCGAGATATCGGGGGTGATACGGCCCGCTATGCGGTCGTTCAGGCGCTTGCGGATGTTGATGTAGCCGCGGTTGATGAGAAAATGGCTCTCCTGTCTTCCGCCGCTCTTGCCGGATTGATAGGTCAGGAACCACGTGCCGCCGATGCGCGCCGGACTGCCGGGAACGTCCTGCGCAGCAGCCATGGAAACGGAGAGCATGAGCGCCGCCGCCGTTGTTGTCACCACCTGTACCGCATGTTTCATCATTGATACATCCTTTCAACCGTTCGTTGTGCGTGCATTCGATCGTGTTTTCGCCGTCCTCTATGGAAAATACAGCACGGGAACGGTACATTCCAGAGCAATTATTAGAAAACTTACACAAAACTAACGATATAATAATCGCAAGAACAGCTATACACGGCGATTCGTCATTGACATATTCCGATTATGACATGATTATTGGGAAGAGGGAGTTTTCAGTGTCGAAGGGCATCATGCGCCCCGTCAATCGCAGAAAGGGGAAACATCATGGAAGAGAAGGATACGGGGATCTGCTGTCCCGAATTCGATCCCGGGCCCTGGACCGACGCCATGCTCGAATGGGAGAACAAGCGCTTCATCAGGGACCGGGTCTTCACCGTCTTCTATATGCCGTTGAATTTCCGCCGGGTCATGCAGCGTCTCGACGAGAGCGTGCGTGCGGCGGGGGCCGAAATTCCCGACTGGCTCTGCCTCTCGGACCACACCTCGAAATGGAACATGGACGTCCATCTCGCCGTGGACCGGGAGATTCCCGGCGCGGAGAACGTGACCAAGAGCGGCGCCTTCCTGAGCAGGGTGTATGAGGGGCCGTACCGGGACACGGGAAAATGGATGGCGGACTTCGCGTCCTATGCAAAGGCCCGTGACCTGGTAATCTCCCGGACCTACATGTGGTATACGACCTGTCCGAAATGCGCGAAGAAGTACGGCAGAAACCATGTGGCGGTCATCGGGGAGATCGCAGTATGAACCGGCCCGGCGTCGGGAGGACGGCAACAGTGCGGCGTCCGCTCGGGATATTACGGTTTTTTATCACGGCAGCCCCGGTTCCACGAAATGGACGGTTTCGCGTGTGTAGGTCACCTGTCCGGGCCCCTGTCCCCTGCGCTTGACCACGTATTTGAGCTGTGTGCAGGCCACCGGCACGACCGCCGAGGTCTTCGATCTGGAATAATACGCCGCGATGGAGGCCGCCTCCTCGATGCTCCTGCGGTCGGGTTTTTGGTTCCTTCCCGGCGTTTTGAGGATGACATGGGAGCCGCCCACGCCCTGGGCGTGAAGCCAGTAGTCGTTCTTGTGGGCCCACTTGAGGAGCTCGTCGTTCTCGCGGTCGTTCCTTCCCACGATGATATCGAGCCCCGCATCGACCATCAACTGCGCCCGCTCCTCCAGGTC
>CAYNWJ010000584.1:0-2402 GCA_964400815.1 uncultured bacterium | reverse complement strand
ACTTTCCGTCGAGGGACAGGCGCTCGTCGAAAAGGCGGCGGGCCTCGTCCATGGCCGTCCCGTCGCCGAACGAGAGCTGTTCCGCCAGTGAATTGATGACACGGGCATACAGACTCCTGGCGCGTTCGTCATCGCCCCCGGTGAGGGGGCGGAGAAGTTCGACGGCTCCGCGCAGAAGACGCACCCGCTCCTCAGCCCGGCCCGGCGGGAGCGAGATCGCCTGGAACTGCATTCCCTCGGCGCGGTCGAGCGGGCTTTTCGCGTGTTCCGCACAGTACCCGGCGATGCGGACTGCCTCGGAAAACCACGCCTGGCCGCGGGTCTCGACACCGGCGTCATAACAGGCGCGGGCGCAGAGCAGACGCATGCCGTCGCCGGGATCGGCCGCTTCGGACAGATGCTCCAGGCATTTTTCGGCGGCGGGGACCCTGTTCATGCCGGCTATGTGCGCCGCATCGCATTCGATGGCGAGGAACTCCGGCCCCATCTCCCCGAGACTGCCCAGCACATCGGCGCATTCACGGGCCTTTTCCAGGAATTCCGCGGTCTGGCGGTGATTGTAGATGCGGACCGAGGAGCGCGCCGCCCTGAGGCAGTATTCGAGCGCATTGCCGGCATGGGAGCGTCCCGCGGCGTAATAGTGGCGCGCTATGTCGAACACGGCGCCCGGCGAAGATTTTTCGAGGGCCCCGGCCACGCGGGCGTGATATTCGCGGATGACCTGCGGGACCGTGGCGTCACGCGGTCCCTCGCCCGAAATACGGAGGTTCTTCCTGATGATCTCGAGCATGAAGGATGACTGGAACGCGAAGAAATCGTCGCTCTCACGGACGTCATAGATGATCCCCGTCGTTTCCTCGATGTCGGCAAGAAGGCGCAGGGCCTCGAGGCGGGGCATTTCGAGGCTGTCCGCCACGATATGCGCCCTGAACTCGAGACCGAGGCATGCGGCGCATTCGAGGACGGCCGAAAGCTCGTCCGGCACGGGTAGGGATTCCGTCTCCTTCCATTCCCCGGCGATGGCGAACCTCCCGTCACGCTCCTCGAGGACGCCGTTGCCCGCGAATTCCGCCACCACGCGGAAGAGCCAGAAGAGCTCCCCCCGTTTGACATGGCCTTCGCCCACGGCCCTGATGATGCGGTCGGCGCTTGTGGGTTCGATCCCCAGGCTCACTGTCAGGATCTCACGGCGTTCGTCCCTGCCGAGATGATCGATCTCCACCAGCCCGTCGCCGAAACCCATGCCCTCGAGCGTGGCGCGATCACGCCCCGTGGCCATCACCAGCAGCGGCACAGGTCCGCCGGAAGGGAAGGTTTCGAGCAGGAAGGCGAGCAGGCGGCCGGAGGCCTCGTCGATCCAGTGTACATCGTCGATGAAGATCACGACGGGGGATTTCGCGGCCAGGCTGTCGATGGTGCGGGCGATGGAGAGGAATATCTCCCGCTCTGAATTGGCCGCTCCGCTTTCGTCTTCGGCGGGCGGGAACAGGAGCCCCGCGAAAGGGACGATCTCCTCGAAGATGCCGTCGAGGGCGCTGTCGATACGGCTTACCTGGGTCCCGGCCGGAGCCAGCAGGTCAACGTGGAAATGACGCGCCAGCGCCGTCCTGAACGGGGTATAGGCGTTGCCCATGGATTCGGGGCACTCGCCCTCGAGAACGAGGAGTCCCGGTTCGGATTCACGCAGGCGTGAGATCAGCTCGACCGCCGTGGCCGTCTTTCCCCGGCCTCCATCGCCGTAAAGACCGAGATGGGCGGTGTTCCCGTTGCGGAAGGGTTCCACGCGCATCATGGCCCGTTCGAAGGCGGCGAAGGGACGGTACCGGGGATCGTTCGCGCGGTCCGCCAGCTCGTCGAGGCTTTTCGGGGTGTCGGTTGAAAGCACGGCGGCCGGTTGGGATTCATCGGCCATGGTCTCTGCGGGAGGACGGCGGTAGCGCATGGTGACCGCGGTCCAGTACGGGAGCGTGACACCCAGCGCGATCCACACATATCCGCTCCATATCGCACAGACCGCGGCCCCCAGAAGGAGGGACATCAGCACGGGACCGGCGGCGTTGTGCACGGGGATGGGATCGATACGGTCCAAAGTACGGCCGAGGAGATTGAGCAGCAGGGCGAGGGTGATGATGAAGGGAATGAGCTTCCAGTAGCCGGCCGTTTCATGATAGAGGAACACGGGCCCCGCGAAATATGCGGCGATACCGAAGGCGACGGCGGTGAACACGAGCCCCGTCTTGCGCTCGATGCCGAGTTGCGAGGGAAGGCGGGAGGACAGGATTTTGAATGCCGCCGCCGGACCCACGAACAGGACGCCCCCCGCGAAAAGCGTCCACCAGAATGACAGCTTGGCGAGCATTTCGGGGTTCGGGGCCACCTGGCCCATGAGGGGGTTGACGATC
>CAYNWJ010000583.1:0-2402 GCA_964400815.1 uncultured bacterium | reverse complement strand
ACAGGGGAGGCAGGTACGGCAAACGCCGGCGGTACCTGGGTCCCCCTGTGAGGGGACGAGAACGAAGTCCGGAGGGGGTTATCATGACGCACAGTGGCATGCTTAATTAACCGGATACCCGGTAAAATTAAATTTTCCGCCGACATCGCGCGTCATATAACCAGTGAGACGCATGAACCCCGGCAGCCGCCGCGCTGACCTCCCGCCCGTTGCACCGTCCCCCACCGGGATGTCCACATAGAGAAGCGGGATACGGTCATGCCCGCCCCTTTCACGTAAAAAAGCGGACGCCCCTCCCACCGGGATGTCCGCTTTTTTTCGTTCATCCCGATTCCCGTGCTTGCTTTTACCATTCCATACAATATATTGTATGAACAGGGATCGCCGCCACAGCATGGGCTGCACTTCACCGTTTTCAACCATCAGACAAAACAGCACGATACGGTCGATCAATCATGGACAACACCTGCGGATTCGTCCACCTCCACAACCACACCATGTATTCCCTCCTCGACGGCGCCATCCGGCCCGCCAACCTGATCAGGGCGGCGAAAGACTGGGGCATGGGCGCCATCGCCATCACCGATCACGGCAACATGTTCGGCGCGGTCGAGTTCTATCAGAAGGCCGGGAAAGAGGGTGTCAAGCCCATCATCGGTTCCGAGATCTATGTCGCTATCGAGGGCCGATTCGTCAAGCAGGCGGCGCGGGGGAACATCGATGGTTCCAACCACCTGGTCCTTCTCGCCGCCACCGAACAGGGCTACCGCAACCTGATGAAGATCGTCTCCATCGGCTATATCGAGGGATTCTACTACAAGCCGCGGGTGGACAAGGAGGTCCTCCGGGACCACGCCGAGGGGATCATCGCCATGTCCGCCTGCCTCGGCGGCGAACTTCCGCAGCTGCTTCACCAGGGGAAACCCGAGCAGGCGGAGGCGGCGGCGCTCGAATACCGCGACATCTTCGGCCCGGACAATTTCTTCATAGAGATCCAGGACCACGGCATCCCCGAGGAGAAGGAAACGCTCCCGAAACTGGTGGACCTGGCCAACAGGACCGGCATCCCCCTCGTGGCGACCAACGACGCCCATTATCTCAAGCGGGAGCACGCCGATTCCCACGAGGTCCTGCTCTGCATATCCACCGGCAAGACCCTCCAGGACGAGAACCGCATGCGGATGGAGACGAACGAGCTCTATCTCAAGTCACCCGACGAGATGAAGGAGCTCTTCTCCCCCTGGCCCGAGGCCATCGCGAACACCGTCCGCATCGCCGAACGCTGCGATGTCACCATCGAGACCGGCGTCTATCACCCGGTGCGGTATGACGTGCCGGTGGAATTCGAGGGGAACGCCGACGACTATCTGGCCCACATCACCGCCGAGGGCCTGAAGGATCGGTACGGCGACGGGGCCGAATCACATGTCGAGCGCATGAACTACGAGCTGGGCATCATAAAGAAAATGGGCTTCTCGGATTATTTCCTGGCCATCTACGACTGCACGCGGGCGGCGCGCGAGATGGACGTCCCGGTGGGTACGGCGCGGGGTTCCGCCGGCGGGTCCATCGTGGCCTACGCCATCGGCATCACCAACCTCGATCCCATTCCCTACGGTCTCATATTCGAGCGCTTCCTCAATCCCGAGCGGGTGAGCATGCCCGATTTCGACGTTGACTACGCCGACCGGGACCGCGGCCGTATGATCCAGTATGTGAAGGACAAGTACGGTGACGACCACGTGTGCCAGATCATCACCTTCGGCACCATGAAGGCCCGTCTGGTGGTTCGCGACGTGGGCAGGGTGATGGGAATGGAGTACGGCGAGGTGGACGCGATCGCCAAGCTGGTGCCCTCGGACCTGGGCATGACCCTGGAGCGCGCCCTGGAGTTGGTGCCCGAACTCCGTGAAATCCGCGACAGGGGGGGCGTTCACGCCGATCTCTTCCGTCACGCCCTCACACTTGAAGGCCTGACACGCCATGCCGGCACCCACGCCGCGGGGGTGGTCATCACGCCCGGCCCCAGCACCGACTATCTCCCCCTCTACAAGCAGAACGAGGACATCAACAGCCAGTACACGATGGAGTACGTCGAGAAGATCGGCTGCCTGAAGGTCGATTTCCTCGGCCTCAGGACCCTCACCGTGCTCAAGGACGCCGTGGACATGTGCGCGGCCAACGGCGTGGAGATCGATCTCGACACCCTGCCCATGGACGATCCCGCGGTATACGACCTCATGGGCAGCGGCGACACCATCGGAGTGTTTCAGTTCGAAAGCTCCGGCATGCGGGACTATCTCCGCAAGCTGAAGCCGACCTGCATCGAGGACCT
The DNA here is from genome assembly GCA_964400815.1 of uncultured bacterium. Classification (GTDB taxonomy): domain Bacteria; phylum Latescibacterota; class Latescibacteria; order Latescibacterales; family Latescibacteraceae. The sequence goes on along the minus strand of CAYNWJ010000583.1, from coordinate 67 downwards.
CATCGCCATGAACGCCCTCTACCGGCCGGGGCCCCTCGGCTCGAACATGGTCGACGATTTCATCGAC
>CAYNWJ010000582.1:0-2405 GCA_964400815.1 uncultured bacterium | reverse complement strand
GTGGAACTGGAAAATGAATCCGACGAAACGGTTTCGGTAGACCGCCAGCTCCTCGTCGGTCTTGCCCATGAGGTCCTCGCCGTTCATGAACAGGGTCCCGGAGGTCGGACGGTCGAGCATGCCGAGAATGTGGAGCAGAGTCGATTTACCCGCTCCCGACTCCCCGATGACGGCGAGGATTTCACCCTCACGCAGTTCCACGTCGAGGCCGGAAAGCACCTCCAGGGTCGCGGGTCCCACAGTATACTTCTTGACGAGCTTTTCCGCTGAAAGAACGAGTGTGCTGCTGTCAGTCAAAATGGTTCCTTTTCCCTTCACGTGAATGCACGGACTGCGCCCGCACGGCACATGCATGATCCGACGGCTATTCCGAACGGATCGCGTCCACCGGATCGAGGGAGGCCGCCTTCTTGGCCGGATACACGCTCGAAAGCCAGCAGAGAAGGAGCGCCACGACATTGATCGCTATGAAATCGCGGGGCATGAGCTCAACGGGGACGGCGCTCACGAAATACACGTCCGGCGGCAGACTGAGAATGCGGTATTCCTCCTGGATGTAACAGACGGCATAGCCGAGGATGCTGCCGAGAACGGTGCCGCACACACCCACGAACGCGCCCTGATAGACGAAAATGCGCCGTATCCCCGCGTTCGTGGCCCCCATGGACTTGAGAATGCCCACCTCCCGCGTCTTGTCCATGACCATCATGATGAGGCTGCTGATGATGTTGAACGCCGCAACGAGCACGATGAGGCTGAGAATGATGAACGACGCCCATTTCTCAAGCTTCATCCAGTTGAAAAGAATCTTGTTGTGCTCGATCCAGTCCTCGCTGTAGTAGGGATATTTGCCGAGCAGTTGCTCGATAAGGCCGCCCTCGCGGGTGTATTCCCCGGCATCGAAGGCGTTCTTCACCTTGACGACCACGCCCGACACGGCATCCTTCATGCCAAGAATGCGCTGCGCCTCAGCGATATCTATCAGGGCCACCGAGTTGTCGTATTCGTAATATCCGCTGTCGAAAATGCCGGTGATACGGAACGGGTGGACCGGCGGGGGTTTCATGCTCTGGAACATCGATTCGAAGTCGTCACCCTCGGTCAGCCCGAAGAGATAGATCCTGTCTCCGATCTCGTAACTCCTGAGAGCCAGCGAAACATACCTCCCCACCACAATGCCGGGGATCCCGTCCTCGTCCGCACCCAGATCGAGCGTGCCCTCGCTGATGAAATCACGTATTTCCGACACCTCGCCGATGGTTGTGGTTTCCACGCCGCGCACCTGCACGACCGAGAGATTCTTGCGTCCCCGGTCATAGGCCGCGGTCTTGTAGGAACAGAACGGCGAAACCCCGGTGACTCCCGGCATCCCGGCAAGCATGTCCATCACCTCGCGATATTCGTACATGCCGCCGCCGGCTCCCGTGGGCGCCGTCACCCATATATGACCGTCCATGCCCACAAGGCGGTCACGAAGTTCCTTCGTGAAGCCGTTCATGAGAGAAAGCACGATGATGAGCGCGGCCACGCCCAGAGCGATGCCGGCTATGGAAATCACCGAGATGATCGATATGAACCCGGTTTTTTTTCGTGTGAGCAGGTAACGCCGGGCGACAAAAAGCTCGAAGTTGTTCTTCACTCGTATTTCCTTTACAAACGCAGGAAAAAATGATAAACTATCTGTATATTCACATATAATATACGGCGCGATTGCGGCGTTTCACAGCTTTTTGTGCCGTAACGGCACGATTACCGGGGATGCAACCGAAACAGGGACCGGGCATATAAATAATAGGGAATTACTGTTGAATATGCGGCATGTTTGGGATCATGCCGGAGGAGAAAAGAAACGACGATCACCGTCTTGATACAGGAGGTAATCATACCATGGCGCCCCGAATATCCAAACGCACGATCCGAGTGTCTGCGGCAGTTGTCGTCATCATACTCGTGATGGCAGGCGGCTATACCATGGCAGGCATAGAGGGGAAAAAGGCCGAGCTTGTCAGGCAGCCGGGAGGCAAGCAGGACATCAGCGGTTTCATCCACATCGCCCTCGCATGGGGAGAACGGCTCACGCCCCCCCGAACCCTTGTCCGGGGATTCATCAACCTCAAGGAGGCGATGCACCGCTGGACCCACATCGAAACCATCATCGACAATCATCTCTATCTGAGCTCGCCGGAGCTCCTGAACATGCCCTATATCTATGTCACCACGGACAAATCCTTCGACCTGTCGGACGTGGAAAAGGAAAACGTCAAGAAGTTCTTCGACCGCGGCGGATTCATGTTCCTCGAAACGGCGACACCGGCGACGGAGAACAGCCAGGCCGGCGCGGCTTTGAAAAAAATGATCCGCGACACTCTCGGTTCACAGGCACGGTTCGCCCCCGTTCCGCAAAA
>CAYNWJ010000581.1:0-2411 GCA_964400815.1 uncultured bacterium | reverse complement strand
GGGAGAAAGAAAAGCACCACGGCCCGGGCTCCCTCTCTCCCTTCAGGGGGAGAGGGGATATCGGGAGAGGGGGGCGATAAACGTATATGGATGCTGACTTGGCTGGATGACCGGGTTTCTGTTTGATCAATACCGTTGAAAAGCTGCTGTTTTCTGAAAAAAAATTGCACGACGGATTTTTTACCCATTTTTATTTCATCTTGTATTATATTATTGTACTTTGTTGTCACGCGGAAGTGAACGAATCCTTCGGGCGGCGGGTTTTTACCTCTGGAATCGAGTCCCGCGCCGTCCGCACCACACCAGCATGTTACGGGTTTTCGAACGAGAAGGACCGGGAGCCATGAAGAAAAAAAGCAAGCACATGTTCGTCTGCGAAAGCTGCGACTACGAATTTTATTCGAACAGGGAAGTTCCGGCGGGACAGGCCGTAAAGTGTCCCCGGTGCGGTGAGAATTCAGCGTTTCTCGACGAATATTTTTCCGAGGACGAGGATTTTTCCGATTATGACGATGACGATGCCGGCGGGTTCGAAAGCGACGACTCGTACGGGTTCGACGACAGTGCCGAATACAGATTCGGCGATGAATGATCCCGCCCTGTAATTGCGCCGCAGGCAGTTTTTTTTTTGATTTCATCGGGCCCGGTTCGTTCGACCGGGCCTTGATGATTTTGGCCCCTGTCACGTATGATTCAACCCGGTCTCATGCTTTCCCGTTTCCCTTCTTTCCGTTATACACGATTGCGATTCACCGCCGTTTGTTGCCCGAAAACCGGCAATTGACTGAACGTATACAGTCGATTGTGTGTTTTCCGTCACATCGATCACACTGTTGTTGTCTGTCCATGAAACTGTAAACAATAGACATACATCGTTGTTAATTGTATGGCACCGTTTGTGCGAATACTCCAGGAAACACACACTGTTCGCATACACGGGGGTATTACGGCATGTTCAAAATCGGCGACTGGTCAATCAGGAGAAGAATCGTAACAATCGGTGTGCTCCTCCCGGTCATTCTGGTGGGTATTCTTTTCGCATCGAACATCATGCGTTCGCGGCGGGAAAACGAAAGAAAATATGTTGAAAAGGCCCGTGCGATCTGTCTGACGATCGAATCGGTGCGTGATGGGATGAAGGACAACTGGGAACGCGGTATTTTCACCGTCGATCTCCTCAAGGAGTGGGCGGCCGCGGGCGAAACGGACAAGATCATCGCCGCCGTGCCCGTGGTGAATGCCATGCGCGCCGCGGCTGAGAGGGCTGAGGAAGGGGGATACAGCTTCAAGGTCCCGAAATTCTCGCCCCGCAATCCTGTGAACGAGCCCGACGAGGTCGACACCGAAGCCTTGCGCGCCATCGAGGCCGGGGATCTCGATGAATATACCATCATCGACCGCGAGGCGAATGCCGTCCGGTATTACCGCGCCGTGCGCCTGTCGGAGGAATGTCTTTTATGCCACGGCGATCCCGGCCGCTCGGCCGAACTGTGGAACAACACCCGGGGCATCGATCCCACCGGCGGCCGCATGGAGGGATGGCGGGACGGTGAGATTCACGGGGCGTTCGAGATCGTCCATTCCCTCGACGAGGCGGACAGGGAACTCAGGGCGGCCATGGCCGGAACGGGGGTGTTCGCCCTGGCGGGACTCGTCGTCATGGGCGTCGTTTTCGCCATGGTCATTGCGCGGACGGTCGAGCGGCGGGTCTTCATGGTCACGGGAGAGCTGAACGAAGGCGCCGAACAGGTCAACCTTGCCTCACGCCAGGTGGCGGGCACCGGCCAGATACTCGCCGAGGGGGCTTCGGAACAGGCCGCAACGCTCCAGGAGATTTCCGGGTCCCTGAATGACATGTCCGTGATGACGCGGAAGAATGCCGGTCACGCGGATCAGATAAACACCATGACCAGGGACACCAGAACGGCGACGGACCGCGGTCACGCCTCCATCAGGCGCATGACGGAATCAATCGGACGCATCAAGGATTCGACCGACCGGACGGCCAGCATCGTGGAGACCATCGACGAGATCGCCTTTCAGACGAACATTCTCTCCCTCAACGCGTCCGTGGAAGCTGCGCGGGCCGGCGAGGCCGGGCTCGGTTTCTCGGTCGTGGCCCAGGAGGTCCGTAATCTGGCTGAGCGGACGACCCTTGCGGCGGGGGATACGGCCGATCTCATCAGGCTCGCCCAGGAGCAGGCGGCAGAAGGTGTGGCGGTGTCGGAGGAGGTGGAATCGATCTTCACCGAAATCGCCGGGCGAATCCAGAAGATAGCGGTCCTCATCGAGGAAATGGCCCGGGCGAGCGACGAACAGTCGAAGGAGATCGGGCGAATCAACAACGCGGTCGGAGAAATGGAAAAAGCGACACAGCGCAACGCTTCCAGCGCCGAGGAATCCGCCTCGTC
>CAYNWJ010000580.1:0-2413 GCA_964400815.1 uncultured bacterium | reverse complement strand
GTTTTGCTGAAACGAATAATACTATTCTGTGAATCGTTCTCCGGACAGTTATGACGTTCGCCGGAAAATGTGGGATTGCCAGGGCACACGAAAACCCTTGTCATTCCCTCCGCCCATTCCCTATCTTGCAGGCGTCGCGGCCACGAACAGGGCCGGCCGTTCCACAATCCCCATCTCCGGAGACGCCATGAGCATACTGATTGATTCCGACACGCGGGTGCTGGTCCAGGGCATCACCGGCTCCATCGGCAGTGTCCAGACGAAATGGATGCTCGAATACGGCACCAGCGTCGTCGCGGGCGTGACCCCCGGAAAAGGCGGGACCACCGTCGAGGGCGTTCCCGTATTCGACAGCGTGGAACTGGCGGTGCGCGAGACCGGCGCCGAGGCATCGGTGTTTTTCGTGCCCGCTCCCTTCGCCATGGACGCTTTCATGGAGAACGCCGACGCGGGTATCGGGCTCGTGGTCGTCGTTCCCGAGCACGTTCCCGTGCACGATGTCATGCAGATGCGCGAGACGGCCGTCCGGGAGGGAGTGTTCGCGCTGGGACCCACCACACCGGGCATTCTCGTGCCGGGGCAGGCGAAGATGGGGATCATGCCGGGATCGCTCTTCACCCCGGGCCGCATCGGGATCATCTCACGAAGCGGGACGCTCGCCTATGAGATTTCGGGCCTCCTGACTGAAGCGGGCATCGGGCAGAGCACCGTCGTGGGCATGGGCGCCGATCCTGTCGTCCTCACCTCCATGACCGATCTGTTGGCGCTGTTCGAGGGTGATGACGGCACGGACGCGGTCGTCATCGTCGGCGAGGTCGGCGGGGGACAGGAGGAGAAGGCAGCCGAGTACATCGCGGGCCACATGACCAAGCCCGTCGCCGCCTATATCGCCGGGAAGAACGCCCCCGAAGGCAAACGCATGGGCCATGCGGGCGCCATCGTCCGGGGAACCTCCGGCACCGCCGAATCGAAGGCCGAGGCGCTGTTCGACGCCGGCGCGGAACTCCTCGACACCCCCGCCCGTGTGGTTGAGTGGGCGCACAAGCTCGGGTGAGGGATCCCAGAGCTCAATGAACTGTGCCGGAGCAAACTCCGGGAATACTCTCGATTCAAGCAAACACGAAACCGGGAACATGGCATGGACCTGCCGGGAATGGTGACAATCCGTCAGCGCTTCGTCAGCGGGCGGCTGGACGATCCCGCGGCGGCCGCCGAAGAGCGTCTCGCGGCTTCGGGCCTTGTGGACAATCTGCGCCCCGGCGCCGGGATCGCGGTCGCCATCGGCAGCAGGGGCATCGCGAACATCCCGGCCATTCTGCGGGCAGTGTGCGATACCCTCCGTAAACGCGGGGCGAAACCGTTCATCGTTCCGGCGATGGGTTCTCACGGAGGCTGCACCGCTGACGGCCAGACGGCGATGCTCGCGGGCCTGGGGATCACGGAAGACACGGTCGGCGTCCCGATCCAATCATCCATGGAGACCGTGGAACTGGGCCGCACGGAAGGCGGAGCGCCGGTGAACATGGACGCCCGGGCGTTGGGCGCGGACGGCATCGTCGTGGTCAACCGCGTCAAGATCCACACGGCCTTTCACGGCGGCATCGAGAGCGGCCTCTGCAAGATGGTCACCGTGGGCCTGGGCAAGCGCGGGGGCGCCGAAACCTTCCACCGCCGGGGCATGGGAAGCGGACTGCTCTCGGACAGCCTTCGCATCGCCCGGGAACGCGCGCCCATTCTCGCCGGTGTCGCCATTCTCGAAAACGCCCTCGACGAAACCATGGACATACGGATCGCCGGGCCGGACCATTTCGAAACCACCGACCGCGAACTCGTGGAACTGAGCCGCGGAATCGTGCCGCGCATTCCCCTGCGGTCCTTCGACATCCTCATCGTCGACGAAATGGGAAAGAACATCTCAGGCACGGGGATGGACACGAACGTCGTGGGATTCTGGCGCAGGTACGGCGGCGAAAGGGACCCGGACTATTCCACGCTCATCGTCCGTTCCCTCACACCGCAGAGCCACGGCAACGCCATGGGTATCGGCATGGCGGACCTCGTTCCCCGCAGCCTTGTCGATTGCGTCGATTTCGGGGCCACCTACGCCAACGCCATCACCTCCCAGTACGCGCTCGGACGCATCCCGATCACACTCGACACCGACCGTGAATGCGTGGAAACGGCCCTCGGCGGGTTCGGACCGGGAACAGCCCGCGTCGTCAGGATCAACAACACCCTCGATCTCGAGGAATTCACCGTTTCCGAGAATCTGGTTCCCCTGCTGGAATGCGACGATGCATGCGAGATCACGGGAGTTCCCCGTCCGATGGCGTTCGACGGCGACGGTCGGCTTGTCTGAATCGGGTAGGAGGCGGGGTCACCCCCGCCGTCCTCCCACACCACCGGGCGTACG
>CAYNWJ010000579.1:0-2424 GCA_964400815.1 uncultured bacterium | reverse complement strand
AAGACCCTCAAGGACCTTGCGACGGAAAACGGCATGTCCCCGAGCGATCTTTACGAAATCATCGCCAGGCGCGGCGGCGGAGGTCAACACTGATCCCCGGGCAGTGACGCATGGCCTGAGCACCGTGGCGGAATGTCAGTGTCCGTTCAGGAAAAACCTTGTGAATGGACGGGAGAATTCATTATTATTGCTCCGGTGGCTAAATACCTTAAAGATGTCTCGGGGGTTATCTGGAGCCAGGAAATCATATACCACAGTTGAACTCCCCTGGACTGAACTCGGAGATAGTAAACCGATGACACTATAACCCCTCCGCCGCTTTCGCGGCACCTCCCCTGACAGGGGAGGCAGGCACTGCGGGCGCCGGTGGTACATGTTGCCCCCTGACAGGGGGGATACGGTCGAAGACCGAGGGGGGTTAGTATGATCCCGGACTGAAGTCCGGGGAATGCTCTTGATTCATATGTTTATTCACCGGAGCAATAACTACATACCACCGTGCATGCAGGCGCCCTCCGGCAGCCGCAACGGCCGCCCCCGCCGGCTAGGTCACTGCATATCCTTGAATTTCATTTTCAATGACGGGCTCGACAGCACATCGGGATTGATGACCGCCTTGGGCAGCCTGCCGTCGAGGAACCGTTCCACATCGTCCATGATGGTGTGACGGATGTCGATGCCGCCCTCTTCGCTGTACCACGCGAGATGCGGCGTCAGCACCACATTGTCCATGCCGAGAAGCGGATAGTCGGTTTCGGGCGGCTCCTTGTCATAGACATCGATGCCCGCGCCGGCGATGAGCCCCTCCTCGATGGCCTTCCTGAGGTCGGGAACGTTGATCATCGGTCCCCGGGCGGTGTTGATGAGCACCGCCGTCTTCTTCATGCGGCGGAAGACGTCCATGTTGAACATACCCCGGGTCTCGTCGGTCACCGGCACATGGATGGTCACGATGTCCGATTCCTCGAGGAGCGTCTCCAGCGGTGTGTGCTCGATGTCCAGTTCCTTCATGCGCTCCTTCGAAAGATAGGGATCGTCCACGAGGATGCGCATGCCGAAGCTCCGCATCTTGTTGAGGACATAGCTGCCGATGTTTCCGCAGCCCACGATTCCGAGGGTCTTGCCGCCCATGCGGTACATGGGGAAGATCGGATCGAACTTCCACCGGCCGTTCTCCACGGAATCCTGCATGATGTTCATCTGAATGTTGATCTTCCGGTATGTGGCGAGCATGAGCATGATGGCCTGCTCGGCCACGTCCTCGCTCGATGCGGTTGGCTGATTCGCGCAGACGATGCCCGCCTTCGTGGCGGCGGCCAGATCGAAATTGTCATAGCCGATGCCGTGGCGGAGCATGACCTTGACATTGTCGAGACCGGCCATGACCTCCGCGTTCATCTTCGCCATGTTGACGAGAAGGATGTCGGCGTCCTTGAAGGTGTCGATGAGTTCCTGCGGGGAAGCGGTCTTCATCTGGTAGTGGGAGAAATCGATGCCCAGTTTCCCGCACTGCTCCTCTTCCCACTTGAGGTCGAACTCGATATAATCGGTTATTTTGAAAGTGACTTTGTCTCCCATGTTCCCTGCGTCTCCTGGATGCGTTCAACAAACGCTCCCGTATGAATAAACATATTATCCTCATGCCGACGGACCCCGCCCCGTGGACGGGATCCATGGCACGATTCGCGCGATGGTCGAACGATATCAGAGCGTGTTCAGATCGACGACCGTGCCGTCCTGCTCCGCGCTCACATGTGCGGCATAACAGATCTTGGCCACTTCGAAGCCGTCCTCCGCATTGGCGTACATACCCTCGAGATCCTTGATGTTTCCGCCGTTGAGGAGGTAGTGGACGTGGTAGCCGAATTCCATGATGGACTCGATGCCGTACCCGCCGTAAATGACCCTGCCGTCGGGCGTATGCTTCTCGGCATACACGCCCAGATTATAGGAACGCTGCGTCTCGCCCTTGAGGCAGGCGCCCGCGCCGCGGTCCTGGCTGTCGATCTCGAAGACGCCCTCGTCGCCGATGATCCGGATGCCCTGGTTGACGATCGCCTCGAACCCGTCCGGCAGCGTCCAGCCGGCGTCAACGGTGAAGGTGGCGCCGTTCTCGAACACGATCTGGGCGGTGATGTTGTCCCAGAAATCGTTGCCCAGGCTCTTGAGCTTTTCGCGGCGGCCGGTGGCGAAGACCTTCGATCCCTTCGACTTGATCACCCAATAGATGAGGTCCACGAAATGGGTGCCGATGAACCAGAATGGCGACGATCCGGCGGGCCAGGACTTGAACCAGTCGCGGGAGACCTCGATACGGTCTTCCATGTAGGCGTACCCGTAATGGACCTTGCCGATTTTGCCTTCACGGACGGCGCGTTCGAGCTCGATGTGATAGATGTCGTAGCGCTTGTGGTAGTCGACCAT
>CAYNWJ010000578.1:0-2439 GCA_964400815.1 uncultured bacterium | reverse complement strand
ATCATCAGGTTCAAGCGGAGAAGCCCGAACGACCTCATCGAGATCGGCGTGCTCACCTGCGACCGCACCCACACCAAGAACATCTGGGGCCCGCTCATAAACGCCGAGGGGGGCAAGACCCGCACCACCGGCATGGTGATGACCCACTGCTGGGACGTGGACGAAGAGCAGAAGCTCGAGTTCGCCAAACGGTTCAACTGCACCCCGGTGAAGCATTTCGACGACATGGTGGGCAAGGTGGACGGCATCCTCAACGGCAACTATGTCTCCATCATGTGCAACCACATCATCAACCGCCCCTATCTCGAGGCGGGCATGCCCACCTTCATCAACCGTCCCTTCGCCAACAGCATGGCCATCGCGAAGGAGACCATCGAACAGGCGAAGCGCGGCGACGCCCCCCTGATGTGCGGATCGTCGTTCGAATACACCCGCGATGTCATGGTGATCAAGGACCGGGTCAAGGACTGGAAGATCACCGGCTACACCGCGGACAACTCCATGAGCGACTATTCCACCCACGGCGTTCACGGTCTCTGGATGTGCCTGAAGGTTGTGGACGATCCCGTGGTGAGCGCCGCCTACCACACCCCCGACTGGCGGAAGCCCAACGGTCTGGTGGTGGTGGAGCACGAGGCGAAGGAGGACAACAGCCGGTACTTCGGCGCCCTGCAGGAGATCCCCGGCGGGCTGACCAACGCCCACATCAAGGTCTATACGCAGCGCGCCGAGTATTTCGAGCAGTGGCTCTGGTGGGAGCGCGGCCCCCACGACCGTGATTTCGCCATGTGGACGCCCATGCTGCTCTATTATCAGCTGATGGTGGAGCGCGGCAAGGAGGCCATGCCGGAATCCCACGACGACATCCTCAGGAAGACCGCCACCTATCTCGCGGCGTTCAAGTCCCACCTGGAGGAGGACGGCCGCCCGGTGCGCCTGGCCGATCTCGACGACGACTGGCAGGGCATCGTATATAACGGCGGCGAGCAGGAGCAGGCATACCGTAAATATTTCGGCATGTGACATTCGCGGGCCGGTCGCGGGCATGCATGGCACGTGGCCTGTAATGCTCCTGAAATGACGAGCCGTGTTTCAATATGAAGCGCCCGCCGAAGGACACCCCCTGGGAAGAGACGTGCTTGGCCGGCCGGGCATGGTGTTGTTTTATATGGAAAAATAGAGCTTGGCGGTCGGATGGCCGGGTGCATTGGCATGTTCTTTGCTTTTTTGTTGCCCGGACACGAAAACGAACGAACCATACAGACGCCCCAGGCCGGGCCGCACCGGAGGTCATGCATTATGCTGCGTACGGGTCAGAACGGATTCACCCTCGTCGAGCTCATGGTCGTGGTGGTCATCATCGGAATCCTTGCTTCCATCGCCATCCCGAAGTTCTCCGATTTCATCGGCAAGACCAAGACCAATGAGGCCAAGAGCATCCTCAACCAGATCATTTCGCTGGAAACGGCCTATTTCTACGCCAACAGCGGCTATTTCGATTTCGCGGCGGGGGCTGCGGCTCCCGAGATCGGGTTCGAGCTTCCCGACAACAGCCGCTTCGATTATTCCTTCGATCAGGCGGAAGTGCACGCCGGCGCCACCGGCTGGGCCACCGCCATCGAGGTCGGCGATGTGAACGGCAACGGGATCGACGACACCGACGGTCTCAAGCTCTCCCTCGCCAAGGACAAGTCCTTCGTGGGAACGGACATTTCCTGGTGACCCACCCCCCCAAGGGTCGATCCGGGAATCTGAAAAAGACCGGTCATGTCGGCCGGTCTTTTTCTTTTTTTTCTTCCGTTGATTTTCCAATACATTCCCTCATGCAAAGCCAAACCTGTTCATTTTTCATCGTGCTTCTTTGCGGTTCACTGAAAAAATATGTTTTCCCCATCTCTGATCGACTATGTTATGTGCCATTCAGAATAATAAAGGTTTGTTCCCGTCGACCCCGGACTGCCATACATGCGATAGAAAGAACCACGCAAGGAGGACCATCCGTGAAAAAGCGTTATCTTATCGCAGGAGCTGCCGCCGCGGGCATTCTTGCCTGGCGGATGGCATCACGCCGTCGTTCCATGCCCTGCCCTTTCTGGCTCAGTGTGCTCGTGGAATTGGACAACCCGTTCACGAAGACGAACCGCGCCGCCGTCATCCTCGGGCATCTCGATCTGCAGCCGGGAATGACGGTGCTCGATGCCGGCTGCGGACCCGGCCGTCTGACCATCCCCGCGGCACGGGCCGTGGGCGGAAACGGGTCGGTCATCGCGGTTGATATTCAGCCCGGCATGCTCGAACGCGCCAAGGAACGGGCGGAAGAGGCCGGCCTCGACAACATTGAGTTCATGCAGGCGGGTCTGGGCGGGGGTGCGCTCGGACACGGCAGATTCGACCGGGCGGTGCTGGTGACGGTGTTGGGGGAAATCCGCGACCGGCAGG
>CAYNWJ010000577.1:981-2450 GCA_964400815.1 uncultured bacterium | reverse complement strand
GATATCCTCGGCCAGGGCGTCGGCGGTGTCCATGTCGTGGCCGCGGATATCGATTTCGAGCCGGCTTTCGCGGCCGCCGCCCAGGATTCTCTGGAGTATTGATCCCTGCTCCATGACCCATACCCTGCCGGCCGACGCTCTCATGAGTTTTTCTCTCAGGAGGTTGGCGATTTCGGTCGTGGTCCTGTCTCTCCGGTCGGAGGGGGTCAGCATGATCCTGAAGGCGCCGGTATTGGTGCCGGAGCTGCCGCGGCTCATCCAGCCGCCCCCGGAGCCGGCCTGTGAGTACATGTTTCTCAATTCCGGCGTGTTGTCCAGGATGATCTTTTCAAGTTTCAGCATTTCATCTTTTGTAATGTCCAGCTTGGTGCCTATGGGCAATTCGAAGCTGACGCTGATCTGGCCTTCGTCCACCTGTGGCAGGTATTCGGAACCGATCCTGTTCTTGAGGATGAAGATACCCAGGACGAAAACGACGATGATGGTTATAAGGGTCGCGGCTTTGTGGCCGAGGGCAATATCGAGGAACCTGCCGTAGACGGCGTACATGCCGCGGTCCTGCATGATTCCTTCACCGTTCGCGGATTTTCGAACTTTGAGGAATCTCGAAGCCAGCATGGGAACGAGGGTGAGTGCGACGGCCAGAGAGGCCACCAGCGCCACGGAAACGGTAATGCCGAGTTCCTTGAAAAAGATGCCGCTCATGCCTCCGACAAAGACGAGGGGAAAGAACACGCAGAGGGTGGTGGCGGTGGAAGCGGTGATGGCGGTTCCCACTTCGCTCGATCCTTTGACGGCGGCGTCGAAGGCATTTTCCCCCTGCGACCTGTGGCGGAATATGTTTTCAAGCACCACGATGGAGTTGTCCACGACCATGCCTATGCCGAGCGCGAGGCCGCCCAGGGACATCATGTTCATTGTCAGCCCGCCGAAATAAAGAATGATGAAAGTGCTTATGACGGAGAACGGGATGGCCACGAAGATTATTACCGTGGACCTGGCGTTTCGCAGGAAAGCAAACAGGACGGCCAGGGCGAGCAGGCCCCCGATGAGGGCGGACTGCTTGAGCTGGTTGATCGAGTCCTCGATCATAGTGGAGGTGTCGAACATGGCGGTGATTTCGACGCCTTCGGGGAGGATGGGCTGTATTTCCTCGATCTTGTTCTTGACCCTTTTAGCGACGTTGACCGTGTTCTCGCCGGATTGCTTACGGACGCTCATCATGACGCCGCGGCGCCCCATGAGATTGACCTCGCTCCTTTTTTCGACCACGCCTTCGAAAACATCGGCCAGGTCCCTGACGTAAACCGGCGTGTTGTTCCTGTAGGCCACCAGCACTTCGCGGATCGAGTCCAGGCCGGTATACTCGCCGCGGCTCCGTATCAGGAATTCTTTCGTGCCTTCATCCACGAAGCCGCCGGGCACGTCCTGGTTCTTCAGCGCCAGCATGTGGCCGCGGGGGTAGACGT
>CAYNWJ010000577.1:0-971 GCA_964400815.1 uncultured bacterium | reverse complement strand
GCACGTCCTGGTTCTCCCTTCTCAGGGCGGTGACGATGGCATCGAGAGGGATATTCATGGATGCCAGCCGGGCCTGGTTGACGGCCACTTTTATCTCCCTCGTCTCGCCGCCTGAAACGTCGACGGCGGCGACGCCCTTCAACTGCTCGATCCGGAACTGCACTTCATCTTCGACGTAGTCCTTGAGGTCCACCGTGGGCATGTCTCCCGGGACGGTGAGCAGCGAGGTGTCGAACTTTGAAGCTATGGGTTCGTCGGCGTCTTCGGGCAGGGAGCGCTCGGCATTGCTGAGCTTGTCGCGCACGTCGTTCATGGCCTCGCTCATGTCGGTGCCCCACGCGAACTCTATCCTCACGCTGGAGGAATTTTCTCTCGAAGAAGAAGTTATCTGGGTGACGTTGTTGATCGTGGAGACGGCGCGTTCGATGGGCTCTGTAATGAGGCGTTCGATTTCCTTCGGGCCGGCGCCGTCATAAGAGGTGCGCACGGAAATTACATTTCGCTCGATGCTGGGCAGAAAATCTATGGGAAGCCGCGGCAGGGTGACGATTCCGATCATCACCACTGCGATGATGCCCATCAGGGTCGCGACGGGTCTGTTTACTGATTTCTCGGATATATTCACTCCGGCTCACCGCCCCGATTCGTGACTTCCACTTTCATGCCTTCCGCCAGCCGGGTGTCGCCAAGTATGACGCTCGCGCCGGGCTCGACGCCGCTGAGTATCTCGACTTCTCCGCCGGATACTATTCCCACCTCGACGACAATTCTCTTAGCTGTTCCGTCCACGACGCTGTAGACGAAATCGGTTTCGGATTCCACGTCTCTGCGGAGCGCGCCTTCAGGGACAACCACGGCATCGGGGCTTTCCGAAACCACCAGGTTCACCCTGGAGGTCATGCCCGAACGCAGGGAGCGGTCCTCGTTGGAAATGATGAGTTCGACCGGCGCCGTGCGGCTGAGCTGGATGG
>CAYNWJ010000576.1:0-2456 GCA_964400815.1 uncultured bacterium | reverse complement strand
GGAAACGGTATGTCTCAATGCGCTTGAAATAATCGGGTTTTTCAGGAAGCCCTAAGTAGTGGAAGTATTATAAAATAGCAATACATATAAAGATTGGATTTGTGATACCGCAATTAACGATGAATTTTGAAAACACGATACCGGGAGACGGGCATGAAACATGTTTCTTCGCGTGAGGAAAACAACGGAAGTCAGGGCAGGAGGTCTTTCCTGCGAAACCTGGGAGTTGGCGCGGCGGGTCTTGCATTCGGTTACGGGCTCAGCGGCCGAGCGGCGCGTTCCGAAGCTGTGTCCGGAAGAAGCCGGGTGAGTTTCCGGGCGGGAACTGACCACCGTGAAACGGTGCTGGCGTCCCTGAAACCCCTCCAGGACGAGGTGGGCGCGGCGGTCGGCGGCAAAAAGGTGGTCATCAAGGTCAACATGGGCCAGGTTATCGGCCCCCTCAACGCCACCCATCCCGATACGGTTCGGGGCATCCTCGATTTCCTCGCACCCATATATAAGGACACGGTGATCATTGCGGAGTCCACCGCCGGTTCCGGGAGGGAGACGACGCTCGGTTTCAAGAACTTCCAGTATCTCCCCATGATCAGGGAATACCGCAATATCGAATTTGCCGACCTGAACGACGAGCCCTATACCGAGCGGTTCATCAAGGACCAGAACAACCATCCGCTTCCCATCAACATCATCGACACCTTCACCGACGACGACGTGTACATGATATCGGCCACGCGCCTGAAATCCCACAACTGTGTCATCGCCACCCTGTCCCTCAAGAACGTGGTCATGGCCGCTCCCGTCAATCACTACCGGCGCAAGGTGGCCAGGGGACGGAACGAGAAATCCCTCATGCACAGCGGCGGGAATCCCGGCCTGAGCTACAATATGTTCCATCTGGCCGACGAGGGCGTCCGCCCCGATCTGGCGGTTCTGGACGGTGTCGTGGGCATGGAGGGCGACGGTCCGGTGTGGGGAACGCCGGTCGAGCACGGTGTGGCGCTGGCGAGCACCGACTGGCTCGCCGCGGACCGTATCGGCGTCGAGCTCATGGGCATGGACTATTCCAAAATAATGTACCTGCGCTGGTGCGGCGAGGCGGGCATGGGCAACGACGATCCCGCCAGGATCGATGTAACCGGCGACAACTACAAGGACCACATCCGCACCTACCGCCTGCACCGCAACATCGCCGGACAGGTGGACTGGGTGGAAAAGCTCCTGGCGGACGAATCATGACAGCAACCATGAAAAGGACGGAGTGTGACATATCATGATGGACGGAAAAAGAATACTGACGCCGTCACGGCCGGGCGTGGTTTCCCGGCGGTCGTTTCTCCGGGGCGCGTCCCTCGGGGCGGCCGGTTTGGGGGCCGTCGCGGGAGCGCCCGCGATTGCACGGGCCGCACGGGCTGAAGAGGGTGTGGGACGGAGCAGGGTCTCGTTCGTTCCCGGGCATGACCGTCGCGGCATGGTCATCGAGGCCATGAAGCCTTTCGAGGACGAGATCAGAAAGGGCCTGCGCGGGAAACGGGTGGTCATCAAGCCCAATTTCGTGGTGAACGACATCCCGCTCTGCGCCACCCATCCCGACGCCATTCGCGGGGTGCTGGACTTTCTCGAGCCCCACTATGACGGAAAGATCATCATCGGCGAGGCCACCCTGTCGAAATCGGGCACCGGCGAAGGGTTCAGGAACTACAACTACCTCTCCCTTCCCGACGAGTATCCCAATGTCGAGCTGGTGGACTATGCCGACACGCCCGCGACGAAGCGCTGGATCATGGACGAGAACGGCCATCCGCTGGGGGTGGACATCTATGATGTCTACACCGCACCGGACACCTATTTCATCTCGGTCACCCGGCTCAAGACCCACGACACCGTGGTCGCCACCATGAGCATCAAGAACATGGTCATGGGCGCGCCCTACTGCAACCCCGCCGGCTCCGGCAACCAGAAGCCCCTCATGCACAGCGGCCAGCCCACCGGCCTCAACTACAACATGTTTGTCATAGCGAAGGACATCCGCGCGGACTTCAACGTCCTCGACGGTGTCGAGGGCATGCAGGGCAACGGCCCCGTGCGGGGATTCGCCATGGACCACGGCGTGGCGCTCGCGGGCGTCGACGCAGTCGCGGTCGACCGCGTGGGCCTCGAACTCATGGGCATCCCCTATGAGGACGTGGCCTATATCCAGTGGTGCGCGCGGGCGGGCATGGGCCAGGGCGACCGGTCAATGATCGACATCGACGGCCCCGATCCGAAAGGCTACGTCAAGAAATACCAGCTTCACGACAAGATCGACTGGCAGCTCGGGTGGAAGAACACCGGGTGAGCCGGGATTGGCAGATTGAACGGTAAAAGCCGGGTGCTGTGAATGCGGCGCCCGGTTTTTTGGTCGTGCGCCCGGCAGGGCGCACCTACTTGGAGGTGTAAGTCCTCTACAGGCCCGA
>CAYNWJ010000575.1:1150-2467 GCA_964400815.1 uncultured bacterium | reverse complement strand
CCTGTATCTCGGCGATGTTCCCGAGATCCTCCTCCAGGTCCGCGGTTACGGCGTCGGTGCGGTCGAGGGTCGATCCCGTGGGCATGGTGACATAGAGATTGAACGAGGTGAGATCGAGTTCCCTCGAGACATCGAGGCTCAAAGCCAGGCAGAGGATCAGGCTTGCGAAAAAGAGGACCACCGCCCCGATGGTGGTGCGGGCGGGGAAGCGCATGGCCGATTTCAGAAGAAGGGTGTAGATCCTGACAGGCCGGAATGCGCCGGAAACACCGACCAGAAGGCCCCTGCCGGCGTCACGGCGCGAGAACAGCTTGTGCGCGGCTGCGGGAACGAGGACCAGGGCGACCGCGAGGGAGACGAGGAGGGTGGCGATGATGGATATGCCGATGTGCCGTCCGATCACACGGATGAGATGGTTCGACGAGAACACGAAGGGAAGGAACACGGTTATGGTGGTGAGCGTGGCGGCGACGATGGAACGCCAGACCTCCTTCGTTCCACGGACGACCGCGATGTCCGGAGGTTCTTTCAGCGTTATGTGCCGGTAGATGTTTTCGAGCACCACCACGCTGTTGTCCAGGAGCATGCCCACCGCGAGAGCGATGCCGAGCAGGGTGAGGCTGTTCAGGGAAATGTCGAAGAAATAGAAGATGTTCATCGAAACCAGCACAGACACGGGGATCGCCGCCACGACGATGCCGACCACCCTGAGGTTCTTGAGAAAATACCACAGGATGACGACGGCCAGGAGCGCCCCGCTCATCGCCAGCTCGATGATGAGATCGATATTCTGCTCCATTTCCTCGGAAGTGTCCGCCTGGACCACGATTTCGATGTCCTGGGAGGCGAGATCGCGGTTGAGATCGTCGATCACCGCACGCGTGGTCTTGGAAAGCTCGATGAGGTTCGCGTTCGCGTCCCGGACAATCTGGAGTGTCACCGCTTCCCTGCCGTTGACACGGCTGATCGTCTCCTGTTCCGACTCGCCGAAATAGACCGTGGCCACGTCGCGCAGATGGAGCGGCCCCCGGGGATCGATGACGATGTTCTCGAGCTCACGGATATCGGTGTAGTCGGCGACGACATTGACCACGGAGGTGATGCCGTTGCCGTGCACGTGCCCCACGAACTCCCTGTTCGCCGTGTTGCGGGAGATGATCGAGCGTATCCGGGCGGGTGTGAGACCGTGGGCCTCGGACATGTCGGGGTTCATCACGATCTCGACCGACTTGGCTTGGCCGCCGATGACCGCCACGTTCGCGATGCCGTCGATGCTCATGAGCTTCTTGGACACTTGCTGGGCGAGAAGCGCCACGC
>CAYNWJ010000575.1:0-1140 GCA_964400815.1 uncultured bacterium | reverse complement strand
TCGATGCTCATGAGCTTGTCCTGGATGGAACGGTCGATCACGGCGCGGATGCGGTCGAGGCCGCCGCCGCCCCTGACCTGGAGGCTCATGAACATGTTCGAGAAACGCTCGGTGTCGACTTTTACCGCCTGGATGTTGAATTCCTCGCCGATGGAGGGGGCGATCTCGTTGATCTTCTCCTGGAGCTTGATGTAGGCCATGCTGATGTCGATGCCCTGATCGTAATAGACCGTGATGGTGGAGCGCCGCTGCTGGATGCTTGTCTCGAGCTTCGAGACGCCCTCCAGGGTACCCACCGCCCCCTCGACGGGAATGACCGCCTGTCGCTCGAAGAACTCCGGGTTCATCTCCCGCTCACCGCTCACCTGGACGACGAGGTAGGGCAGCTCGACGTTCGGCATCAGCTCGGTCGACAGCCGCCGGTAGGAAATATAGCCCAGCAGCGTCATGCCGATGAAGAGCATCGAGACGAGGGTCTTGCGCCTGATTATCGTTTCGAAGAATCCCATGTGCGTTCCCTGCCCTGAAGATGCGGCATGGTTCGGGTGTTATCGTCGGCCCTTGCGGGTCAGGCCGCGGATCGGGTACGTTCCCATGTCAGCCGGTCCCGCCGGATGAACGGGTGAAAATATCGAGCACCGAATACACGCAGGGAATGACCACGAGTGTGAGCAGTGTCGAGGTTACGAGCCCGCCGATGACCGCCAGCGCGAGCGGGGCCCTGAGCGCGGCGCCCTCGCCGAAACCGAATGTGAGCGGCAGCAGGGCCATTATCGTGGTGAGGCTCGTCATCACGATGGGTCTGATGCGCCGCCTGCCCGCCTCCATGATGGCTTCCATCCGCGGGAGACCCTCGGCCTTGAGATTGTTGATGGCGTCGACGAGAATGATGGAGTCGTTCACGGCGATGCCCACGAGCATGATGATCCCGATATAGGCCATGATGTTCAGGGGCATGCCGAGCGCGAAGAAGAGAAGCAGCGCTCCCACGACCCCCAGGGGAATGGAAAGGATGATCGTGAAGGGATGCACCAGCGATTCGAACTGCGATGCGAGCACCATGTATACCAGCACGAGCGAGAGAATGAGGGCGAATTTCAGATTGTCGAAGGCCTCTCGACGCTGCTGTTACTCGCCGCC
>CAYNWJ010000574.1:0-2496 GCA_964400815.1 uncultured bacterium | reverse complement strand
CGAACTGGTCGAGCGGCTGGGTTTTCTCGTCAACGAAAACCGTTCCCTCGCACAGGCCGCGCTTCAGTATATTCTCAGTCACGAGGCGGTGACCAGCGTCATTCCCGGCGCGAAGAACGTCCGCCAGGCGATCGAGAACGCCCGCGCCGGCGTTCTTGGGCCGATGGCGGACGATGACCTCCGCCGCTTGCGGAAAACCATTGGGCAGGGAGACGTCTGAGATCCATGCCGATCCTGTTTGATGCACGGAAAAATGTACGGCTTTCGCGCGCGATGCCGCTGATCCCGGCGGCGGTCTGCTGTGCGGCGTTATTGTGGGCCGCCGGCGCCGGGGCGGTCGTTCTGGTCGAAGACGGCCGGCCGGTGAGCGTCGTCGTTATCGGAGAGGATGCGGACCCCGCAGTGCGTTTCGCCGCCGGGGAGATCATCGGGCACGTCAGGCTCATGACGGGAGCCGAGCTTCCCCTGCGCGAATCCGGCTATTCGGACATTCCGGTGACCGTAAACGCCGTTCTCGTGGGGCCGGGCGACTGGATGGACGAATCGCGTTTCGCCGATTCCGCCGGAGAACTTGCCGTTCTCGGGGAACAGGGGGTCGTGATCCGTGATTATCCGGACGGCGAACCGGGCGTTCTCCTGGTCACCGGCGATGGGCCCAGAGGCGTGGTGTATGCCGCCTGCGAGCTCCTCCGCAGCGTATTCAACGTCCGCTGGTTCGCTCCCGGGGTGACCGATGTTCCCGGGATGAGGACCCTCGACACCGGTTCAGTCGCCATCGGGGATATTCCCTGTTTCGATGTGCGCGATGTGGTCGTTCCCGGGACCTACGCCGACTCGCTCTGGAACACCAGGCTCAGAGTGAGCGCGGGGTACGGTTTCATGGAGCGAGAACTGGGCTGCCGACCGGTTTTCCAGCCGGCGGCGACCGGTGTGGACGATCTCATTCCCGACGGTCTGTTCGAAGAGAATCCCGAACTGTTTCCCCTCGTTGACGGAGAAAGGCTTTCAGACCGCGGGCGCTGCCTTGGCAATCCCGAAAGCGTCATCGAGGCCGCCCGGTCCATGGAAAACTTCCTCGACGCATCACCGAATGTGACCTGTATCACACTCGATCCTCCGGAAAATGCGTATATTTGTGAATGTTTCCATTGCCGGGAAATCAGGGGATACGAGAATCGACCGGGCGGCGTTTTCCTCACCTGGCTGAATGAGGTCGCCGCGATGGTCGGCCGCCGCCACCCGGAAGTGGTCTTCGAGTATCCGGCAATCGGCGGCATGGAAGAGCCGCCCTCCACGGTGCGTCCGGCGGACAACGTCCTTGTTCGCCTGGAGCCGGACGGTGTCGATCTGCTGCATCCCGTCGAGGGTTCAGTGGACGAGCGGACCATGGCCTTTCGGGAGCATCTCCGCGCATGGAGGCTCACCGGCGCAAGGATCAGCATCGTCCATCCCTGCGCCCACTTCGAGCATCCGCCGTACTCGTTTCCCGATATCGGGCAGGTGATGGAGAGCGTGTCGCTCTATCATTATGAATTCGCCGAGAATTGCAGGTTCCGGCTGTGCGGGGAATGTCCCCCGGGGCTGTATGTGGCCGATGCGGAACTGAAGATGTGGCTTCTTTCCGAGCTCATGTGGGACCGGTACCGCGACGGCGCCGTTCTCGTTCGCGAATGGATGAAAGGCATGTACGGCTATGCGTGGGGGCCCATGTTCGACTATCACCGTCATGTGCAGTCCCTCGAACCCGACACACCCCTCGCCGGGCTCGTGGATGAGGAGTGGCTCCGGACGGGGGCGCGGATGTTCCAGCGGGCGCGCGCCCAGTCCCTGACCGATCGGGATGTGCGCCGCAGGGTGGAGCGGGCCCGCAGCGGGTTCCGGTACATGGAGATGGTCTGGACGCTGGAGGAAATCGAAAGAGGACGGAAACTGGAAAAAAACGAACGGCGAAAGCTGGCCGAAGAGGCCCGGAACTGGCTCGAAACATGCGAAGAGCAGGGATTTACGCATATTTCGGTTTCGGAAAGCTGCGAAATGTTCGTTTCGCGATTCGCCGACGCGGTCCTCGAGTGACCGTCCGCGCCGGCCCCTGCGGCTTCTTTTCAACCAAACTTGGTTCTTGACACCTTGTGCACCACGAGTGTATTATGTAGGTGAAAATATTCAACCATACCGGAAAACCAACCGCCGGTTTCATCGATTGCGGGGCACGTGTGAGACTCTGTTCTGTCAAAGAACTCGAAGATGAGATGGTGCTGGGTAAATCGATCTACCAGCCCAATGGCAAGCTGCTTCTCGGCGCGGGATATCGCATCAACCACCAGATGAAGGCGAAGCTCATCGAGCGCGGTTATACCCACGTGTACATCATGGAGGAAGGGACCGAGGAGGTCGTTCCCGAGGACATCATTTCCGACGAGGTGTCGTTCCAGGCGAAGAACCAGCTGGCGGGCAAGGTCCTCGACATCAAGAACCAGAAGGAATTCCAGAGCGCCT
>CAYNWJ010000573.1:1852-2496 GCA_964400815.1 uncultured bacterium | reverse complement strand
TGGCTGAGATGTATTTTTTGTCCTTACCTGTATCGTGTCCTCAGCGCCCTTTTTGTTCGATCTTTCATGTCTATTCCATGTGTCGCCGGAAACGATATGTCTCAATGCACTTGAAATAATCGGGTTTTTCAGGAAGCCCTAATTATGAATTATTAAACAGGTTGATGACCAGTGCGGAGCCCTGACCGATCACCGGGATGGAAAGGCTGAAGGCAAGCACAAGCAGCCATTGCACCGGGTCAAGCGGCGCCGTATTCAGCACATCAGACAATCCGGGAAGATAGACCGCCGCAACAAGCATTATGACACACAGGACGATAGCCCCCCATACCCAGCCGTTTGTGGTCACTTCGTTTTTGAAGATTCCTGAAGATTTATAGCGCATGTCGAATACATGCCAAAGCTGGGAAAAGGCGAGTGTGAGAAACGACACGGTCACCGCCGTTTTCGGTTTCCAGTCGAAATACAGCAACGCCAATCCGAATACAGTCAGCACAGCCACTGTTATGAGGCCTCCGAATGAAAAAATTGTAAACCAGTTGCGGCTTGTCAGTATCGGTTCATCCGGATCGCGCGGGGGTTGCTCCATAATGGTTTGGTCGTACTCACCCACCCCGACCGCCAAAGCGGGAAACACATCAGTC
>CAYNWJ010000573.1:0-1842 GCA_964400815.1 uncultured bacterium | reverse complement strand
GTCACCAGGTTCATGAACAGTATTTGCAGAGGCAGAATAGGCAATGACGCTCCGGCGATAGTCGCCAATCCAACAACGAGCAGTTCACTGGTGTTGCAGGAAAGCAGGTAGACGGTGAATTTTCTGATGTTGGCGAAAATGCCCCGTCCCTGCTTCACGGCGGTTACAATAGATTCGAAACGGTCGTCGGTCAACACCATGTCCGATGCCTCGCGCGCCACTTGGGTGCCGCGTTGTCCCATGGCCACACCAATATCTGCCTTTTTCAGTGCAGGAGCGTCATTGACACCGTCACCAATCATCGCCATGGTCTGGTTTTCCTGCTGATAGGCCTCGATGATGTCCAGTTTTTGCTTCGGGTCCATGCGGGCGAAGACACGGGCATCCATGATTTCCTGTCGCGTTTCCTTCTGCGACAGGTCGGCGTCATCGAGCATGGTGCTCGTGACAACCTCGCCGTCATCGTGCAGTATCCCCACAGCCTCCGCGATGTTCTTTGCGGTGGCCGCCTGGTCGCCCGTAGCCATAATCACCCTGATACCTGCATTCAAACAGTCTGCAACCGCCTCCTTGACGTTTTCCCGCGGGGGATCCATAATGCCGAACAGCCCCAAAAGTTCCAAATCTTCATATGGTTCCGCATCCTTCGCATCCACCTGCTTACGGGCAACCGCCAGCATCCTGAGACCGTCCGAGGCGAGTTCATTGTTTTTATTCCGCCAATCTTGCCGTGCATCTTCATTCAATGCAGACGCAGAATCCGCTGCAACGGCAACCCGGCTGCAGGCATCAATCACACGTTCCGGCGCACCTTTGACGGCAACCAGAAATCCTTCGTCCATTTCATGGAAGGTGGCCATCATCTTGACATCCGAATCGAATGCCACCTCCCGAATTTCAGGATGTTCCCCTACGAGATCTCCCCGATTCACCCCCGCTGCATCCGCTGCCCGCAACAGAGCGATTTCCATGGGATCACCATGGGGGCTCTCCTCATCGTCTTCTTCATCCAGCACGGCATTGTTGCAAAAGGCGGCACATTCCAGGGCGCCTTGCAGGATGTCAGCGTCGAAACCGGCATCTTCATCCTTTTCTTTGGCGAACCCTTCATTTTCCGGGGCGGCATTGTCGATATGTACGCTGCCCGATGCAAGTCGTATTGAAACCACGGTCATACGGTTCTCGGTCAATGTGCCTGTCTTGTCGGTCAATATCGCCGTTGTCGATCCAAGGGTTTCGACTGAAGACAACGTTCGCATCAGTGCGTTCCGGCGCGCCATACGCAGCGTTCCACGGGACAGGGCGAGCGTGGCGACGATGGGAAGACCCTGCGGAACCGCCGCTATGGCAAGCGCAATGGCTGTTTCGACCACGAGATAGAGATCTTTACCGGCGACATAACCGCTTACACCGATTCCGGCAGCGATTACCAGGGTTATCCATACCAGCCGCCGGCCGAGACGGTCGAGACGTTTTTCAAGGGGGGTGGTTTCTTCTCCTGTCTCCTCGACAAGAGAGGATATTTTGCCCAATTCCGTCTCCATGCCGGTGCCGACAACAATGCCGATACCGTTTCCACGTGTGACCGCCGTTCCCTTGTAGAGCATGTCGGCGCGTTCGGCCAGAGGGGTGTCTTCATCCAGAGGGGCGGTTTTTTTGTCAACGGCTGCCGATTCACCGGTGAGAGCTGATTCATTCGCTGCGAGTCGGGATGCCTCAGCAAGCCGAAGGTCGGCGGTGATGATATCGCCTTCATCAAGCAGTACCACATCCCCGGGGAATATCTTTTCCGCCTTTACTGACTGTATCTTCCCCTCGCGCCGCACGGTTGTGGTAACCGTT
>CAYNWJ010000572.1:0-2497 GCA_964400815.1 uncultured bacterium | reverse complement strand
TCGCCCGGAACGAAAAGAAACCGACCATTATCGTCGGGCTCGTGAACAACAAGACCCATGAGCACATCAGCACGGAGACCTTCATCAACGATATCGAGCGGGAGTTCATCAATTCGGGGCGTATCAGCGTCGTGCAGGCCGGCGAAGCGCGTGAACAGCTCAGGGACGAGCGCGCCGATCAGCAGGAATTCGCTTCGAAGGAGACCATGAAACGCTGGGGCATGGAAAAGGGCGCCGACTACATGATGCAGGGTTCCATCAATTCCATCGTCGATTCATACAACAACCGCAAGGTCGTCTATTATCAGATCGATCTGGAAATGACCGATCTGGAGACCAATGAGATCGCATGGATCGGTTCCAAGCGCATACGCAAATACATCACGAACTGATGGGGCGGATACTCGACAGACGGCGGTCGGTCGATCGGCGGATACGGTTGTGGATCACGGGAGCGACGGCAGTGTTGCTGCTGGTGCTTGCAGGATGCGCGTCCTATTATGTCAAAAACCGGCGGTTCCACGAGTATTTTGGCCGCGGTGACATGGAAAAGGCCCTTGCCGAGCTCGAAGGTCAAAAAGGCTCCGAACGCGAAAAGTCCACGCTTCTCCACCTCCTGCAGACCGGCGTCGTGCTCCACATGCTCGACCGCTACGAGGAGAGCAACGAGTATTTCGAGCAGGCGTATCTCTACGTGGAGGATTACCGACGCAATTACGCCGCCGAGGCGTTGAGCCTGATTTCGAATCCGACTGTCATACCGTATCGCGGTGAGGATTTCGAGGTTGTTCTCATCCACTACTACAAGGCATTGAATTTCCTCATGATGAACAGGCTCGACGAGGCCCTGGTCGAATGCCGCCGCATCAACATCCGTCTCAACCAGCTGAACGACCGCTACGAGAACAGAAAGAACCGTTATGCGGACGACGCTTTCGCCCATGTGCTCATGGGCCTGATTTTCGAAGCGGGCGGTGACATCAACGATGCCTTCATCGCCTACCGCAACGCCTTCGAGACATACACCGGGGCATATTCCGAATTCTTCGGCACCGGCCCGCCGGAGCAGCTCGAGGAAGATCTCATGCGGACCGCATACCTTCTGGGTTTCAGGGAGGAGCTGCGTGAATACGAGCGCCTGTTCGGCCGTGAATACGAGCACAGGCCCGCGGGAGAGGGACGGCTCTTCTTTTTCTGGAACACCGGCCTTGGCCCCGTAAAGGGCGAATGGAGTGTAAACTTCTTCCTGGTCCACGGCTCGGGCGGTATGGTGACATTCAGGAGCGACGAGCTGGACACGTCCTTCCCCTTCGATCTCGACCGTTCCGGGTATTCCCGCTCGTCGCTGGGCGATCTGAAGGCGGTCAGGGTCGCCTTCCCCAAATACCGCGAGCGCCCGCCTGTCTATACCGACGCCGTGATCGAGACGGACGAGCGCCGTTATCCCCTCGAGGAGGTGGAGGACATCAACGCCATCGCCTTCGCGACGCTCGAGGACAGGATGCTGCGCGAGTTCGGCATGTCCCTGCTCAGGCTGGCGGTCAAGCAGGCGGCGGAATATGGTCTCCGCAAGAAGAGCGACGGGCTCGGGGCGCTCCTCTCCATCGCCAACGCTGTAACCGAAAAAGCCGACACCCGCAACTGGCAGACCCTTCCCCACAGCGTTTCCTATGCCGTCGTTCCCCTGAACGCGGGCGTGAACACGGTGACGTTCGAATGCCCTCCCGCACGTGGCGCGGAGGCGCATACCGCGGAATTCGAGTTCGATGTCATTCCGGGCGGAACGAAATTCTTCCTCTATCACACCCTCGAAAGCCTGCCGCCGGAACCGTGACGGGCTCCGTTCGCGGATGAGCGCCTGTCCCACATGCCAACCTTCACATGCTGAACCGCTGGAAAATCAAAAGGATCAGGGCGATGAGCACGAATGCCGGCCATGCCGCCTCGATCCAGGTCAGGAGAAAGCTTCCCCCCTCGAACTGAGTGATGACCGCGCCGAGCACCACCGAACCTCCCAATAATCCCGCCACCAGTTTCGGGGGGAAATAGTGCGAAAGCCTCCCATGGGATTCATAGTCGCCCAGGTCGGCGTCGCAGCGGGGGGCGGCGCATGTTTTCGTTCCCCACTCGTTATGGTGGCCGCAGACGGGGCAGATGACGGTGTCGTCGTCGATGGTCATTGTGTTGGTGTGTGTTCTGTACATGATGACGAGGAACGGAACGCACTGGAGGAGGATGCGGAAAAACACTCCCGCCCCGGAAATCAAGCCGAAATAGTACAGGATGGCACTGATCCCCGCCAGCAGCAACCCGTTGATCATCCTGTAGTAGGAACCGATCGAAAGGTATATGACGACGCCGGCGAAAAAGAAGGCGACTTCGAAAAAAACAGGGCCCATCACGGTAATCCTTTCATGAGATACTGGATCGATGTATCAAAGTCAATAGTGTCCGGTTAATTGATTGCAACAAACATCGTATGTCACTGTATATCAGT
>CAYNWJ010000571.1:0-2502 GCA_964400815.1 uncultured bacterium | reverse complement strand
TGCGGGGCTGATGCGCGACATGTTCCAGAACCACATGCTCCAGATGCTCTCGCTCGTGGCCATGGAGGCGCCCTCGTCATTCGACGCGGACCGGGTCCGCGACGAGAAGGTCAAGCTCCTCCGTGCGGTGCGGCCGTTCCCGCTCGATGAACCGGCGCGTGTGATCGTCCGGGGACAGTACGGGGCCGGTTCCATCGACGGTGTCCCGGTTCCCGGATACCGGGAGGATCACGGCGTTCCGCCCGGCTCGATGACGGAGACCTTCGTGGCGGCTGCGTTCATGATCGACAACTGGCGCTGGCAGGGCGTACCCTTCTATCTCAGATCGGGCAAGCGTCTTCCCCGCCGGACAAGCTCCATCGCCATCGTGTTCCGCGAGGTGCCCCATTCCATGTTCAAGGAATTCGCGGTCGACAGCCTGGAGCGCAACCTTCTGGTGGTCAAGGTCCAGCCGGACGAGGGCGTGACACTTCGAATAGAGGCGAAGGGTCCCGGCGCGAAACTCTGCATGAGTCCTCTCGCGCTCGAGTTCAGGTACCGGGAGGTGTTCGGCAGCGATCCGCCCGACGCATACGAGCGTTTGCTGCTCGACTGCATGCTTGGCGACCAGACCCTGTTCATAAGGCACGATGACATGGCGGTGGCCTGGTCGCTCATCGATCCCGTGCTCGATGCATGGGGGGCGAATCATGAAAAAATGCCGCTTCTCGTCTATCCCGCCGGGACCTGGGGGCCGCCCGAAAGCGCCACGATGCTAGCCCTGAACGGCCATGCATGGGCGCCGCTCGGTACAGGAGGCATCTACACCGTCGAATCCACCGCCAGCGGTGCGGAGGACTGATCATGACGAATATCGTGAGGCATTTCAGGTCCATCGCGGAGACGAGCGCCGCCACTGCCGGTCATATCGTGGATATCGCCCGCGCCTCCGTCGAGCGTGACGGGTTTTTCTCGTGGGTTCTTTCCGGCGGCCGCTCGCCTCTCCATCTTTACGGCCTCATGACCGAACGGCCTTTTTCCGACGGAATGCCGTGGAAGAGGACCCATCTTTTCTGGGGGGATGAACGGTTCGTGCCCCCCGATCATCCATACAGCAATTTCAGATCGGCGAAGCGCGTGATGATCGACCGGGTCCCGCTTCCGCCGGGAAACGTACATCGCGTACATACGGAGGCGTCTTCTGCGGATCAGGCCGCACGCGAATACGAACAAGCCATCCGTGTTTTTTTCCGGCGTGAAGGAAAGGAGGAACCGGTTGATCCCGCGTTTCACCTCGCCCTGCTGGGAATCGGTGAGGACGGCCATACGGCGTCGCTGTTCCCCGGTGATACTGCCCTTGACGATGAGAAGCGGTTCGTGGCGTCCGTCACAGCTCCCGAAGGTGTCGTCCCCCGTGAACGACTCACCATGACGCCGCCCCTTTTGAACCGTTCCGAGCACTTGCTCTTTCTGGTGTCCGGAGAGGAGAAACGCGGCGTTGTCCGGTCCATACTCGAAGGGACCGCGTCCGGCCGCTCCCTGCCGGCTTCGCGGATACGGTCCGCCGGTGAAATACGCTGGCATCTGGACTTTCCCCTCGAGAAGGAAGAAGGACCGTGATTTTCGATTTTCCCGAAACATGATAATTTAAAACAGGAGATGAACATGAAACGATGGTTGTTCTTGCTGACGGTTGCCGCCGTTGTGCTTTTTGTTTTCGGCGGCTGTGTTTTGGACGGTGACGACGATGACGACGACAATGCTGACAAGGCGGCGTCTTTCGCCGATATTTCAATGGGCGGTGGTGTGTTCCTCTTTCCGTCGAAGGGCGTGGGCATGGCGCAGATCGGCACGTTCCATGACGGCGAGGTGTTCGACGACGCCCGCGTGTATATCGACGGCATCCCTCTCGGCGCGAACCTCGGTTTCCATTCGAACGACACATTGCTGCCGTACGACGAAATAGCCGCTGACGGAGTGGTCCGTATCGCGGTCCATGCGTTCGGAGATTCGGTGGTCCATGAGCTGAACGTTCCGGAAGAACCGGTGATCAGCGTTCCCGCCGAAGGGGCGAGGGCGGTCGTGGGGCAGCCGGTGGATGTCGAGATCGGATTCCCCGGCGCCCACCGTTACATATCGGTGACGCTGATCGATCAGGACGGGTTCGCGTTCGGTCTGGAAACCGACAGGACGAAGCTTGCAATGACCATACCGGCGGAGAAGATCATCGAGACCGGCATATTCCCCATGAACGCCTATTCCATCACCACCTCGGGTGAAATACCCGATTCATTCGACTTCGAATCCCAGTACGACGTTTTTCTCGTGGCGTCGGTCGCCACCCGTGAGGTGCAGTTCGTCGAAGCGCAATGATTCGTGAATCAGGAAAGGATGACTCCATGAAGAAGGCAGTGTCCCGGCGATTGATGTTTTTCTCGATGGCGGTTCTTTTCATCGTTTCGTGCGGAGACGGCGGCGGCGGGGCGCGAACGCTCAAGCTCAGCCTGATCCTGGGTGAAAATT
>CAYNWJ010000570.1:0-2531 GCA_964400815.1 uncultured bacterium | reverse complement strand
AGAGTCTTGACACGAAAGCATCGGCGCGTTATATTTAATTAACCGGTTAATTTATTTAGGAGGCAGTCATGGAAAAAGGCGAAAAAACCCGCGCCCTCATTCTCCAAACCGCCGCCGAACTTTTCGGGCGGCATGGCAGGAATGGCGTGAGCACCGCTGACATCGCGAAAAAGGCGAATGTCAACAAGGCCTTGATATTCTATTACTTCACATCGAAGGAAAACCTCTATCTCGAGGTCTTCAAGCACTGGATGGGCCGGCTTTCCGAGAGCATGAACCAGTCCTTCGATGAAGCCGAAGACGGTCTTCCGCGGGTGGAGGCGTTCATCAGGACGCAGATCGACTTTCTCGCCGGACACCAGGACATGATGAAGGTCCTCGTGCGCGAAATGCTGGCTCCCCAGGACGAGCCCTCGCCGGTTGTCAGGCATGGGGCCGATGTGTTCAAGCCGATCAGAAACAAGCTCCTGCTCGCCCTGTCAACCGCACGGAGCAAAAAGGACATCCGTGATGTCGATCCCGTCCAGACCGTCGTCAACATCATCAGCATGAACGTCTTCTTTTTCCTCGGGTTCCCTCTGCTCAATATCATTAACCCATCGATCAATACCGGGGAGTTCCGGCAGGGGCGGGTCGACAGCGTTATCGACATGGTCATGAACGGTCTCAGACGCAGGAGCGGAGAGGAGGAATGATGCCGACACCACGTACCCGCGGTTCCGCGTCCGCAATCATCATATGCGCCGCTCTGCTCATTTCCGGCTCAGGTGCGGGTTATGCCGCCGAATGGACTCTTGATCGAACGGTCAATGAATCGCTGGCGCATGCGAATACACTCGACTCCGAGGAATTGAATGCGCGTCTTGCTGAGATCGATGCTGCACAGGCGCGGGGAGGATGGTATCCCGCCCTCTCGCTGTCCTCATCGGCATCGGTTGTCAGCGAAGTCATGGAGATCGATATGCCGTTCAAGACCATTCGCTTCGGGGATTACGATTCCTATGATATCGCCCTGACGGTGAATCAGCTCATCTATGACAACGGCAGGCTCGCGGCGATGGAGGAACTGGCGGGAATCCGCAAACGAATGAGCGGTTTCGAAGCTGATGCGATACGGCTCGAAATCACATGGCGCGCCCGATCTGCCTTCCATGCCGTCATGCTCGCCGACAGACGCGTGGAGGCGTCCCGTCAGGCGGTTTCACGGGCGAAGCGTCACATCGGGGATGTCACCTCGCTCGTCTCCCAGGGGCTCGCATTGAAGAATGATCTCCTGCGCGCCGAGCTTGGAAAGGCGGAAGCGGAAATGATGCTCGCATCCCGCACATCGGAAAGCGACAAGGCCCGCGCCGTGTTCAGACAATTGACCGGCGCTCCGAAAGACGATCCCGTTCGGCTCACTGAAACCGAACGTGGACGGCCGCGTTCTCCGAAAGGTACGGTGGAGGACGCCCTTGCTTCCAGGCCGGAAATGAAGGCCCTGTCCACCGCCGTTGACGCAGCCGAAAAGAACGCTGAGGCGGCGCGAACCCTGGGAGGCCCGACGCTGGGGCTGTACGCATCCCTTCATTACGGGAAACCGGGGCTCGACCTGCCTTCGAACGAGTGGATGCATTACGCCAGCGGAGGGATCAGGCTCGACTGGAAGCTTCTCGACTGGGGAAACATCGAGCGAACGGCCAGAAAAGCGGAAATAGAGGGACGGAAGATACAGCTCAAGATCAAAGATGTGGAACGTCTCATCGGGCGCCAGGTCGAGGAAGCCCGCTCCACCCTCATCGCCGCACGAAAGCGTGTCGAACTCGCCCGGACCGCCTTCGACTACGCCGAATCACACCTCGCCGCTGTCGATGCGCGTCAACGCAACGGCATGGCAACGGAAACGGAATACAGCATGGCCCACGACGCGTATGTCCGCGCCGAGCAGGAACGGCTCGC
Organism: uncultured bacterium; assembly: GCA_964400815.1. GTDB lineage: Bacteria > Latescibacterota > Latescibacteria > Latescibacterales > Latescibacteraceae. The sequence continues at coordinate 593 of CAYNWJ010000570.1, read as the reverse complement.
CGCCGGGACGGAGGAACGGCTCGCCGCCGCGTTTTTCGACTATGTTCTTGGTGTTTCCCGGGAAGGAGGAACGAATGAAAGGTAAAACGCCTGGTATTATAATATTGACCGTATGGTTTATTATTGGATGTTCCGAAGAGAAGGCCGCCCGATTCACCGGTTCGGGGACGATCGAGGCCACGGAGGTCCGCGTTTCAGCCGAACTGATGGGCCGCATCGACGAATTTCCTTTCGGCGAGGGAGACACCATTGCAAAAGACGCCGTTCTTGCACGCATCGACACCGAACAGCTCGAGCTCGAGAAAACCGCCCTGCGCACCGGTCTCGACGAAATCGACTGGAACGAAAAGATTCTCACGGGAGAGATAGAAGCCGCCCGCGAATCCATCTCCCAGGCCAAAACGGCATACGAGACAACAGAAAAGACACGAAAAAGGATTGCAAACCTCGTGGAGGAAAACGCAGCCACCCGGGACCGTCTGGATCAGGCGGAAACCGAAACGGCATTGGCGGAATCACGCCTCAGGGCCGCGAAAATACAGGTCGATAATCTCGAGACCAGACGGCAGTCCCTCGATGCGTCACGCCGGTCG
>CAYNWJ010000569.1:0-2564 GCA_964400815.1 uncultured bacterium | reverse complement strand
CCTCCAAAACACCTTTCCTATACCATAGTATCTCTTAAAGACTTAAGAGAAGGGGTCGGGGGATGAGTTCTGAGAATTTTTAAAAAGAAGAGTCTCCTCGCCTGATAATGAACTGCTGCATCGACTGTGGCAAAAACGAAACGAAGCGCCACCTCCCCCGCGCAGGTTGCACCGGACGTGCTATTATTGTATATTTTGGCAGTACATAAAACCGTAACATTCCGCTTCCCGCCCGAAACAGAGGAGCGCCGGCGGACTCACCGAAAGGATGCCATTCCATGTCCATGGAATCATGGCTCGGCACAATCGGACTGGAACGATATGCCGACGCCTTCAAGAAGAACGACATCGACGAGACCATGCTCCCCTCCCTCACCGACGGAGATCTCAAGGAAATCGGCATCGCATCCCTCGGGCACCGGAAGACCATCCTCGCCGCCATAGAGGAGGCGGGCGTGGACCGGAACGCCGATCCCGCCGGTGACGCGTCACACACGCGTGAGAATACACTTGACGGCACATCCTGGGCGGCGTCAGTGGCGGCCGACGGTTCGCGGTGGTGCGATGCGGCCTTCGACAGCTTTCCGGACCTGATCGGCCGTGAATACAGGCGGCTGCGTGATCTGCTCGAGGAGGGCCAGTCATACGGGGCGCTGTTCCAGATGAAGGATGTGTTCGAGGTCATGCTCAAGTTCCCCGTTCTCGCGGCCGCCTGCGGGATGTATCACGCGACTGAACGCACGACCGCCGAAAAGCGCATTCTCATCGGGCTCATGGAAAAGCTCCTGAGCCTCGGAGACTGGCGCAACATTTTGAACACCATCACCAAGAAAAACCTCCAGCCCGTCGAATCCCTCGTCCCCATTCAACGCGACCTGAAAAAGATATATTTCAACCAGAAGGAAGACATCGTCAACTGGCGCAACGACAAGATCGGCCACGGCGCCCTGGCCTTCGACACCGATCCCGGCTTCCGCGAGGATTTCGAACGCAAGCTGTCCATCATCACCCGGCATTTCGATACATATGCCGATGACTATGCGTCATTCAGCCTTTTCACCGGACCGATGGACAGTAACAGCGGCGAAACGGTCCCAACGCTGAAACTGGCGGACGGTTCCCTCTATCCGCTCTCACCCTATTTCGTGTACCGGGACGACGGTCTCTATTTCTTCGATTCCCATTATTCCCGCAAGGGACGGAGCGGTCTGCTCAACTATGCCACGGGAACGAGGACATCCGCCGCGATCGACGACCTGAACGCTCTTTTCGAGCACCTTTCGACGGAGAAGGCCCTTACGGATTCCGCCGATGAACACGCCTCCACCCTGGATGAGGGCGATGGCGGCGGCGTCGAGGGCCCGGTCTATCTCAGCGCCGGCGAGGACATGCTCGAACGTCTGTCGCAGGTCTCCGACGTTCACCCGGCAGGCTTTCTCAGGGACTGGCTCGCTGATGGAGTGGCGGAGAACGACCGCGGTGTCTTTCTGTTGTCCATGGAGCGCGGCACGGGGAAAACCACCTTTTCACAGTCCCTCGACACCCTCGCGCTCAACCGTCTCGCAATCGACGATTGTACGGCGAGGGCGTGGTATGTCAACGACACCTATCGTTACCGTCCGGACCTGTTCGCCCGTGAGGCCGTGGTGTCCGCCCTGAACAGGACCCCGGAAAGCGACCGCCTGTTCGCGGGTGTTCTGCCCTCGCTTTCGGAGCCCGGAAAACCTCCCGCCGAATCCTTCGCCGAAACGCTCAACTGGTTCCGGGCGCGGTACGAGGAGCATGCGGGGGTGTCGCGGCTGCTGTTCATTTTCGACGGCATGGACGAGATCCCGGCGAAGGATACAGGTCTCTTCGATTTCATACCAGAACCGGGCATGCTGGACGAGGGCGTGTATGTGCTGCTGACCTGCCGGACGGAAGATGAAATCGCCGATCATACAAGGCGGCGTCTCGACGGGCTCACGCTGACCGGCCGGGCGACGTTCGCGGGCGGCGGGGAGAAGAACAGGGAGCTCATGCGTTCCTTCGTTTCGAGCTGGAACATCCCCGGCATTGGAGGGGACATGGCCGACGCCATCATCGACAAGGCCGACAACCGCTTCCTCTATCTCGGCCTGCTCCGCGACCTGCTTTCGGGCCGCACGGACGAATCCATCGACACCCTGCCCTCGGGCGGCGAGCTTCTCGAGTCATTCCTCGAAAGGCTCAGGGTCCTCTACGGTGATAAATACTACGGCAACATTACCCGCCTTCTCGCCATCATCGCCACCGCCTATGAGCCGCTGACCGTGGGGGAGCTCTCCACGCTTTACGGCGAGCAGGGGATCACGTTCAGGATGCTTGCCTTCCTGTCCGACATCAGAGGCTTCCTCATGGTGAACCGCACGCCCCGCGGCAATGTCATCTCCATCGCCCACGCCGAGTTCAGGACCTGTTTCAGGGAAACATTCGCCGGCGTCATGGAGCATACAGTCAGGGACTGGATCGCCGACCTGGCATCCCGGGACGAGGAGCACATCGACCGTGGCAGCGAAGGCGAGTTCTATCTGGCCGCCCATGCC
>CAYNWJ010000568.1:0-2579 GCA_964400815.1 uncultured bacterium | reverse complement strand
AGACCGGATTCTCCCATCGAGGACAGGCTCATGACATTGAAAAGCGCCCTCGACTGTTGTCCGTCGTCTTCTATTCCTCCGACCATGTCCGCCTCGTCGAGACCGTACATCTTCGCCATGGTCAGGGCGACCGAGTCGCCGGGAGAAACGGCCTGCGTTCGGCCCTGCCCGCGCTCATTTCCTCTGCCTGACGAGGATGCTCCCAATGAGGGCACGCTCAGGCTGATGATGTCCCGTACGCTCTGTATATAGCTGTCGAACACGAACAACTCCCCGTATCAAGGATGGAATGGTCCTTGTTCCGTATATCGGCAGCCCGGCGTAAAAACTTAACACATTTTTTTCATTTTTTTGAAAAAAAATGTTTTCGAACACGCGCACATGAATCAAGAATAATGAATAATTGTTAGTAAATTAAGACTATAGAACGAATCGTCCGGTCCGGTTAGCGCGGCGTTTTTTTTCTTTTGGGCGCACGGCGGATGCTTCGTATATTCAAAATCGAATGACAATGGAAAACTTCGACACGCTGTTCCGGCAAGGGAGAACGATAATGGCAATTGCACGTATGTCGTGTTTCATCGCTGCGTTTGTTTGTATCTTCGGTTTCACCGCTTCCGCCCAGAATCTCGAAGGCGGCGCCTACAATCCCGAAACAGACCCGGATATCGATCTCTTCATGGGATCATGGCGCGAGTCCATGCCCCGTCACACCCATGGTTCCCTCATCGAGCGGGACATTCTCACCCGCGGCGATTCCCTCGACCCGCCCCGCAAGGCCGCCGTGCTCGAATATATCAACCGCTTCGCCCATGCCACCCTTCCGGCGGGCGCGTCGACGACGCCCGTCACCCTCGTAGGTGAGCAGGAGGTCTATTATGTCATTTCAGGCAGGGGAACGGTCCGGTGGAAGGATGAAACCGCGGAGCTTTATGACGGCATCTGCTTCCTCGTTCCCGCCGGCCTGGAATTCTCCATGCACACCGTGTCACAAGACGAACCCCTCGAAATGTACCTCATCAGCGAACCGCTCACCGACGGTTTCACGCCGGTGGAGGACATCGTCGCCCGCAGCAACCACACCGTACCCTTCAACAGCGTCGTCGGACACTGGAGCTATCGTGAAAAGGACCTGATCCTGGGGCATCACGGTCTTTCGACCCTGCACGCGGTCATCACCCTCACCCTCGATCCCATGACCATCGGCCACCCGCATTTCCATGTCAGGGGCACGGAGGAGGTCTGGACCACCATCAGCGGCCACAACATCGCCTGGCTCGGAAAACAGCTCCGCGAGCAGCCTCCCGGCACGGCCTACATGATCCCGCCCGACGGCCGCACCAACCACTCGAACATCAACGAGAACAAGGACGAGCAGGTGGTCATGCTCTATTTCGCCGTCCGTCGTGACCTGACGCGGTAGGGGATACGGGTGCAACGTTTCTGTGGGATGTGAAATTCAAGGAAATATGAACCGCATGCGTGTCGGGATGCTCAGGGAATGGCTATTCCCAGCGTCACCTTGTGGACATCCTCGATGACATCGTCGGGACAGAAGGCGTAATTGAAGCGGTACCGGTCGATGACCAGCCCCATGCCGAAGGTCTGCACGCCGGCGTAGTCGGTGTCGGCCTTCATCAGCTCGGCGTCGATCTCGTCCCTGCTCCGGGTCCCCGCATAGAGGAATACGGTGTCGCGGATGTTCGCCTCGAGACCGAAGGCATAGACGATGTCGTGGTCGTTGGGAAAGGAAACGTCCGCCATGATCGAGAAGGGTGAATGCTGGAGCTTCTGGCGGGCGCCCACGGTGAATGTGACGGGGAGAACGTCGCTGTAGCCGCTGGAATAGGTCTTGGTGACCTTCCCGAGATTGGTGAGCGCCGCGCCCACGGTCAGCCCCTCGAAGGGCGGGTAATAGATGGCGCCGAGATCGAGCGATGCGGCCTGGGCGGTGAATTCCTCGATCTTGGAGGTGATGTAGGAGACGGAGGCTCCCACCTTGAGATCGCTGCGGAGCTTGCGGGCCATATTGAAGGTGAAGGCCACGTCGCCTGCCGTGAAGGTCCCCGTGCGCTCTCCGAGCCTGTCTGTCCGCACGAACTCACCGTAATTCACATACGAAATCCTGAAGCCCATGTCACGCCCGCGGATGTTGTCGGCATAGCCGATGGACCCGTACTGCGTGTCCACATAATGGGCCACATAGCTGAGCTTCATCTTCCGTCCCTCGATTCCGGCGATGGCGGCGGGATGGACCATGAGCCCCTGGAAACCGTCGCGGGCCGCGAAACACTCCCCGGCGGCGCTTATTCCCGCGTCGGGCGTGGTCTTGAGCCAGGCGAAACTGGTCTTGCCGAGGGCGTCGTTCACGCTGCGGGCGCGGACCGTTGCGGAGGAAAGGAGCATGACCGCGCAGAATGACGCGGGCACAACGGCCCGTAACAGGCTGTGAAAGCGTATCGTTCTCATTCGAGATAGTCCCCGAGTATGGCGTTGGCCTCGCGTGGGTTTGCCTTGCCCTTCGTCTCCTTCATGACCTGGCCGACGAAGAATGACATGAGCTTCTTGTTTCCTTCCCG
>CAYNWJ010000567.1:0-2587 GCA_964400815.1 uncultured bacterium | reverse complement strand
TCCGATGAGAGCGCCGAATGGAGTGGAGAGCCCCACGAACGTACCGAGCAGAATGTTTTTCGCGAAAAACCGCCCCACGCCGGGCAGATTCGACGGATGGAAATCCGGAAAGTTGAATTTTCCCGGTCCCTCGTTGATCCCGCCCCGGACAACGCCGCCGTGATCGATACGGACCTTTCCGCCGACTGCTGTCGCATTTCTCCCGATCATTCCGGTCCCGCGCACCCTGATATCGCCCCCGATCGAGACCGCGTCACCCTTCACCGAGCCGCCGTATTCCACGATGACATCGCCGCCCACCGAGGTTGCGTCATTCCTGACCGTGCCACGGACGATGATGTCCTCGCCCAGACAGAACGCCTCGTCCCGCGTCTCGCCCCGTTCGATGACGAGCCGTTCTCCGAAACGCACCACAGCTCCTGATGGTTCCGGCGCACCGCACGCCGCGATTGTCATTCCGATGAAGATAATCCAGGCAGTTTTCATTGCGGAGTCCTTTTCCCATGGAGTGTACAACCATATTGTGCGGTGAAGCATATCAGCGTCGCCGGCGCAAAGGCCGGAACCCTCCACACGTTTCCTGTATCTATGACGCGACTTACGGCCGTGATTTTTCAATTATTTTCGAAAAGGCGGTGAGCGGGGTCTGGCGGCTTACGGTTCCCTCAGGATTCCTGAGTCTGTTCCTCGACCATGGCGCCAAGACGATGGAGCAGGGGCTGTATTCCGTCTCCCGTGACGGAGGATATGGGCAGGACCTCGACATCGTCGCCGAATCGGGGCGTGTGTGATCGTTCTTCCGGGGGGAGGGTGTCGGTTTTCGAGAAGGCGACGAGCCGCGGCTTGTCGAGCATGGCTTCGCTGAACGAGGCGAGTTCGTCCAGGAGCATGCGATAGTCGCCCGCCGGGTCCTCGGAGGTGCATTCCACGAGGAACAGGAGCACCTTGGTCCGCTCGATGTGTCGGAGGAACCTGAGGCCGAGGCCCCTGCCTTCGTGGGCGCCCTCGATGATCCCGGGAATGTCCGCCATGACAAGGCTTTTGTAGTCACCGTATCTGACGATGCCGAGGATCGGCTGGAGGGTGGTGAAGGGATAGTCCGCGATTTTCGGATGGGCCGCGGAAACCCGCGAGAGCAGTGTGGACTTTCCGGCGTTCGGAAATCCGACGAGACCCACATCGGCCAGCAGTTTCAGTTCCAGGAGCACCTCGCGCTCCTCTCCTGGACGTCCCGGATCGGCCCTGCGTGGGGCCTGGTTCGTCGGCGTGGCGAAATGGGAATTCCCCCGTCCGCCGGTCCCGCCGCGCGCAACCACGACCCTGTCTTCCGGTTCCGACATGTCGGCGATGACCGTTTCAGTTTCGGCGTCCCTGATGACCGTACCGGGAGGCACCGAGACGATGATGTCGGCGCCGTTGTGTCCGTGCTTCTTCGCGCCCTGGCCGTGCTTGCCCCGTTCCGCCCGGAAATGACGGTTGTACCGGAAATCGACGAGGGTGTTCAGGTTGGGATCGACCACGAACACCACATTTCCGCCGTCGCCGCCGTCGCCGCCGTCGGGCCCCCCCCTCGGTACGAACTTCTCACGCCTGAACGACATGCAGCCATTGCCTCCGTCGCCTCCCTTGACATTGATCCGTGCCTCGTCAGCAAACATCCGCGCCTCTTTTCGGGAGAATTGCCGCTGTCTCCGGTTGATTTATCGTGTCGTCGTTATCGGCGCCGTGCGCCCGTTGAGGATTTCCGCGAACACTTCCGGACGGTCGGGTGTCACCACGACAGCACCGTCGCGGAGTTCGATGACGACCGTCCGTTCCCCGTCGGTGGCGAATGCGCGGTACGGCCCCGGCGTTCTGTTCCTGAATCTGCCGGTGAATCCGAACCGTCCGCCGTTGCCGAACGTCCTGATCCATTCCGTCATGGCGTCATGCTCGAGTCGTTTGAGATGCCGTTGCGATGACATTTCCACAGCGGCGGGCGGTCATTCCATGCCCGCGATGATGATATCGCCGAAATCGCTGGTGCAGACCTTCTTCGCCCCTTTCATGAGGCGTTCCAGATCATAGGTCACCGTACGCTGACGGATCGCGGTCTCCAGCCCCCGGTACACGAGCGCCTCGGCTTCCTGCCAGCCCAGGTAGTTCAGCATCAGGCAGCCGGAAAGGATGAGGGAGGACGGGTTGGCGCAGTTCAAGCCGGTATACTTCGGCGCGGTGCCGTGTGTGGCCTCGAAGACGCCGATAAAATCCCCGATGTTCGCGCCGGGCGCCATGCCGATGCCCCCGACCTGCGCCGCGCAGGCGTCGGACAGATAATCGCCGTTCAGGTTCGGCGTGGCGATGACATCGTATTCCGCCGGGCGGGTGAGAATCTGCTGGAACATGGAGTCGGCGATACGGTCCTTGATGACGATTTTCCCTTCGGGTGGTGTGCCGCCGTACTCGTCCCAGACCTCGCTTTCCGGGATGGTTCTGTCGGGGAACTCGTCGTGGGCGAGTTCGTAGCCCCAGTCCCTGAAGGCGCCCTCGGTGTATTTCATGATGTTGCCCTTGTGGACGAGGGTCACGCTGCGCCGGCTCTGGTCCA
>CAYNWJ010000566.1:0-2613 GCA_964400815.1 uncultured bacterium | reverse complement strand
GCGAAGAACCCCCCTCGGAAGTTCCGTTCGGCCCAGCTTTTTCGGTGGAGGAGGGGCAGCCTGCGGGAGGTCCCTGCGGATGTGTCAGTACAGGGTCCTGTCCCCGGTCACCGATGAGATGTCCAGCAGATACATCTGCCGTCCGGCCCCGTCGTGCGGCGAGTCGATGCAGACAAACCGGCCGTCGGGACTGAACCGCGGATGGGTGTCCACCCGGCACTCCCAGTCGAACCGGTATTTGGGATGCATGTAGAAATTCCCGAGGGGCAGGCGCCTTCCCGTGGCGGCATGATAGAGATACACGCTCTGCAGGCGGTTTTCGTCGGGATAGGAATCGTTGAGGATCCACTCGTTGCCGGGGAGATAGCTGCAGTGGCCGTTGCGTGTCATCACCTCCGGGCCCACCGCCTCCCCCCGCCGGGAACCGTCGTCCCTGAACAGGTAGAACCGGTCGCCGTGGGAGGACAGTTTCGTCCAGGCCAGGATGTGCTCCGGGTCCCGCCAGATGAAGTGGGAGGTGTAGCCTGAATCGTCCACCACCCGTATATCGGAACCGTCAGGGGCCGCCGTCAGCATCCGCGTGTCGAAGGGCGTCGTGGGGTTCGATGCACGGAACTCGTTGATGCGCCAGCGGTTGAGAAATATGAACCGCGAACCGTCCGGCGAGAAAAGAAGATGGTTGAAATAGTGCTTCTTGTCGGCGATATCCCCGCCGGGATAGGGAATGGCGGGCATGTCATGCATGGAGATGACCAGGTCAACCGCTCCGGTGTCGAGATCGATGCGGAAGATGCCGGAGTCCTTTGGGGCGGGCACATCCTTCCGGGAATCCCCGATGCCGGCGTACCCGTACCCCGGACGCATATCGTTGATGCGCGGAAAATCCGTACTCATGGCCGTGCGCCCGTCGGGGCTCAGAGTATAGATGGGAAACGGCGCCGTCCGCGTCCTGCGCGTCCTGACATCCATGATGCGGCATACGAAACGGCCGTCCTCCCGGTCGTTCCACACCACCTCGCTGTCCGAGCCGGGCCGCCACTGGAGCATGCATCCCTGCTGCCAGTTCCACGCCCTGGTCTCACCAAGCTCAATCCACCGGTCATTGTCGTGGAGGTCCACCATGCCGACCTTGATGACATCGTCCGGCCGCGGCGAACGGTCCTCGAAACCGACCTCCATGCCCAGCACGTATCTGCCCGCCGGATCGAACTGGAGTTTGTCGTAGTAGCCGAACCAGTGGTATTTCGGCCCGCGGGTGATGGGCCGCACGGGGACCCAGGTCTCCGAGCGCTTCGGATGTGACGGCGCATCGGTGCTCCGGGCAGCTGCGGGCCGTGTGGTTCCGGGGGCGGCCAGTGCGGGTACTGCGGAAATCGCTGAAAGGAATGATCGACGTTTCATGGGGAAGTCTCCGGAAAGAAGTCTTTGGCACTGATTCGATAGGGAAACGATACCATCCGCAACAGTGTGAGGCAATAAAAAACCGGGCGCTGAGGGAAGGCCCGTTGATGGAATGACATAATCATGTGCGGAAGGAACGCGATGTCCGGCGTTTCATGCAAACGCGCAGGTTTCGGGGCAGGTGTGCAGGCGATTCAATCAGCGGCCGCATGATAATGGCGGAAAGCGCGGGGAACCATGAATGTCACTCCGCTCCGCCGAGGAGTTCCTTCGCCTGGCTGTGAACGGTGTCGATCTCCTCGATGATGGTTTCCACCTGGGAAAGGGGAATGCCGACGGCGTCCCACGAGGTGTCGCGGAGGATCTCAGGGAAGACGCTGACACCGTTCGTGATCTCGAAATTGTTGCAGATGCTGTTGGCGATGTTGACCAGGTCGCTGTAGAGGAAGAGATCGTCGCCTTCCATCTCGTTGTGGTGGGTGCCCACGGCGCGGACGATACGGTCGTCCACTTCCCAGTATTTCTTCACGAAAAACGAGCCAAGCTCCGGATGGGCGATGCCGAATTCCTCCTCCTCCAGTTTTTCCAGGGGCTCCTCGATCTCCTGAATCTTCTCCACGAAGGCGGCGTATTCCGCCGGAATGACGAACCCGAAGACCATGATGCCGATGTCATGCATGAGCCCGCCCAGATAGGCGATGTCCTGGTCCTCGCGGGGGGCGTCGGTCAGCCGGCTCAGTGATTGGGTGAGGATCGCCACCGCCAGGCAGTGCTTCCAGAAGGTGTTGCTGTCTATCACGGTGCTCCCGGTGAACAGGTCGGTCATCTTGAGCGAAATGACCAGGCGCGATATCATGTTCAGGCCGATCTTGGTGACCGCCACGGGAAGCGTGGTGATCTGCATGGTGCTCCGGCTGTAATAGGCGCTGTTCGCCATCTTGAGGATGCGCCCGGCAAGCACCGGGTCCACCTCGATGAGTTTGGCGATCGCGCGGGCGTTCGTCTTCGGGTCGCCGATCATCTGCTGGAGCCTCAGGGCGATCTCCGGCAGGGGCGGCAGGTCGTGGTTCTCTTCGAGCTTCTGAAGGATGACTTCTCTCATGGGGCCTCCGGCGACGTTCCACAACATCATGGCATGCACGACAATCCTACAACATTATTGCTCCGGTGACTAAATACCTTAACGATGTCTCGGGGGTTATCTGGAGCCAG
>CAYNWJ010000565.1:0-2615 GCA_964400815.1 uncultured bacterium | reverse complement strand
GCGCCGCTCCGCCCTTCCTGTGACTTTTTGCTTGACTTATATCATAGCAGAGGGGTATTCATTTATAGACGGCAGGTTTTTATGTTGGCGTTGTTCTGATTTTGATGCTCAAGATATTCCCGGGTTATTTTCAGCCGGGGACGAATAGGATATGGTAAAATCGGGACAAGTATGCCACTAAACCAGATCCCCTCACGAGATGAAAGCTCGGTCCGATGCCTGGACGGAGGTGTTTATGTGCAACATTCATTCATGCCCTTCTCCACATATGAAACACAACTTCCCCCCAATTCTCACCTTGCGCTCTTTCCCCCCGCATGTTATTTATAGGTTACAAGGATAAAACGGTTTGACTCCCCCTCAGGAGAAGCATGAAATGCTGCACCCCCTCTGCCTCGAATGCCTGCACACCTGCAAGCAGGACGAGGGCGTTGACATTGTCAAGTGCGCCAACTTTCAGAAGCGTGTGACCGACGGCGAGTTCAGGGACCTGATCGGCGAGCTGGACGATATGGAGGCGAAGGCCGACGAGATCAAGGCACGGACGAGGAATCTGATCGAAATGGCGCGGCAGGGCGGTGAACCCCGGCCGGGTGATGACGGCGGCGGGGACGGGGAGGAGGACCTGGAGGACGACGGGGAAGAATGAGCGTTCATTGACGGGCGCGTGAATCCATGGATACCGGACGATACACGAAACATGAGAAAGGACGGGGCATGAAACGGCGGAATTTCATCGGGGCCGCGGCGGGAACGGCTGCCGCTGCCGGAGGACTGGGCGGCTGCCGGGTCGAAAGAATCGAGCGGAGCCCCCGGAGGGAGTCGGTGACGGACAACGGTCTCCTGGCGGGCAAGACGCTGGACGAGCTGTACGGCGAATATTACTACGATCTTTTCGACGATTTCCTGCCGTTCCTGGACAAGTATGTCATCGATCACGAGTATGGCGGTTTCATGTGCAACACCGACCGTGACGGAACCAATCTCTCCACCGGCAAGCGCGCCTGGTACGAGGGCCGGGGCATCTGGGTGTATTCCTTCCTCTACAACAAGGTCGATCCCGATCCGAAGCACCTGGAGGTGGCGCGGAAATCCGTGGACTTCATCATGAAGCACCGTCCCGGGGGCGACGACTTCTGGATCGGATCCTACACGAAGGAAGGGCAGCCGGCCTCGGGACCGGGGGACATCTATGGCAACCTCTTCATCGCCAACGGCCTGGCGGAATATTCGAAGGCGGAGGGGAATGAAGAGTATTGGAGCATCGCCAGGGACATCTTCATCCGCTGCATCCGCCGTTACGACAGCCCGGACTACGAGTACCGTGTGGGGTACGGTCCCGAGGAGGAGCACAATCCGGCGCCCCGGGTCCTCGGCCACTGGATGGTGATCATCCGCCTGGCCACGCAGATGCTCGAGAACCGTTCCGATCCCGACATCGAGGCCATCGCATCGCGCTCCATCGACGCCATCATGAACAGGCATTTCAACCCGTCATACCGTCTCATGAACGAGGTGCTCAACCACGACTTCTCCCGCCCCGACGGACCCTTCGGGCAGTTTTCGTATACGGGCCACGCCATCGAGACCCTGTGGATGGTGCTCTACGAGGCCGCCCGCCTGCGGGACCGCGCCCTCTTCGACGAGGCCGCCGACAAGATGAAGCGTCACATGGAGGTGGCGTGGGACGATGTGTACGAGGGGTGCTTCCGCTGCCTGGTCAACGTGGACGAGAATGTCTGGCGCACGGACAAGGTGCTCTGGCTCCAGGAGGAGGTGCTGATCGGCACGCTCTTCATCATCGAGCACACGGGGGCTCAATGGGCGAAGGACTGGTTCTCGCGGATGTACGCCCATGTCAAGGACAAGTACCCGCTCAGGCAGTACGGTTTCCCGCTGTGGATCCTCGGTGCGGACAGGAAGGTGACCTTTGTGAGGGAATACGGCCGCGTGGGGAATTTCCACCATCCGCGGCACCTCATGCTCAACCTGCTCTCGCTCGGCCGCATGATCGAGCGCAACGGTGTGGTGAGCGATCTGTTCGCCTGATCCCGGACGGGAGGGGAACATGACACGTTGCATGCATATACGGACCAATGAAAGGACGATACCGTGAAGCGACGGAAAGCACTGGGAATGATCGGCGGAGGCATTGCGGGCGCGGCTGCGACGGGATGTTCTTGCGCGCAGAATGCCGCCTGGAGCGCCATCGACACCCCCGAAAAGCGCAGGGACTACACCTGCGGCCTCCTCAAGGAGCTGTGCGATGATCTCGGTCCCCATCCGACGGGCACCCCGGAACACGACCGCGCAGCCGCCATCTTCGAGCGGGAGATGAGGAAATCGCTCCCGTCGGTGGAGCAGGTCTGGTTCGACATGGAGTGCTGGCGGCTCACGAGCGCGCCCCTGTTCACCGTGGGCGGGAGGGAATACGAGATCGCCCCGTACTACGGTACCCCCGGAACGCCTCCTGACGGTGTCGGCGGCGTGCTGCGCAAGCGGGGCGGCGGCTATACCATATACGATCCCGATACGGGCGAACGCCGGGCCAACATCGGCGTGAGTCCCTACGGCCGCGCCATCTGCCACGGCGACCACCGGTATTCGTCGCCGGC
>CAYNWJ010000564.1:0-2615 GCA_964400815.1 uncultured bacterium | reverse complement strand
CATGGAAGCCTTGGCCAACCCGGGAAAACCCGGCCGTCGCCTTTCCGGTTGATGTGTCGTGGGTGTAACAATAATCCATTTAATATACAATGTTTTGAGCGCTTCTGTCAACGAGAATCGGGCGCATGGCAGTGAGCAGGCACGTCGATGCCGGTATGGCGTGCGGAATGCCGTTTTCACTCTAGTATCGTTCGGGGAGGATGCGGCGTTTAATCACTCTGCGGCATGCCTGAATTTTCGAACTTCGCCCGGAATTGCCGGTCCTTTCCGGTCGCAAGGATGCGTTTTCGGTTCCCGGGCCGATTCGGTGGCAATCCCCCGAAAACCCACCGTTACATACATACAAGATATTATATATTATGATTATGCATCCAACATGCAAGCAAGAAAAGCTTCTTTGAATAATTACCAGTAACCGCGAGTAACAGGTGGTGGCGCCGATGAAAGAATGATGATTGACCGTACGCCGTTAGAACCATGATTAACGGGATGAAAGGATTGACAGGATTGTAATCACGGTTCATCCCGTAATCCCGGAAATCCCGGTTCAGCAATTGAAAACCGCCGAAATACATATGTTCGCCGGAAAATAAAGGATTGTCAGGGACCGATTCGCCGTTGACAGACACCACCGTATGGCATATAATTCCCATAAAGAACAATATCATCCCGTCCGTATTGCGGACCATCATCATGAAAAGGATTTCCGCATGACCGTGCTCATCTTCCTCATCGCGGCAGTCGTCGCGTTCGTTGTTGCGAGCAGGTTCTATGCCACCTATGTGGCCCGTGCGATCGGCGAGGACGCGGATCGCCCAACCCCGGCGCAGACGATAAACGACGGCAGGGATTATGTGCCGACGAACCGTTTCGTGGTGTTCGCTCATCATTTTTCCTCAATCGCCGGCGCCGGACCGATCCTGGGTCCCACGATGGCCATGCTCTACGGGTTCATGCCGGCGTGGCTGTGGGTGGTGTTCGGCGGCATCTTCATCGGGGCCGTACACGATTTCACGGTGCTGTTCACCAGCATGCGTGAGGGCGGGAAATCCATGGCCGAGGTGGCGGGAAAGTCTCTGGGCAGGGCGGGATTCAATCTGGTGCTCGCCTTCACCATTCTCATGATCGTGCTGGTCACATCGGCCTTTCTCTCGGCCACCGCGATCTCGCTGACCTCCCTGTGGCCGCTGGAAAAGATCGGGGTCACCGAGGGCGACACCTTCCTCAAGACGGTGGTCGTCGATGGTGTGACCATGGGCAAGATCGGCGGCATCGCCTCCATGTCGGTCATCGTCATCACCATGATCTCGCCGCTTCTGGGCTGGCTCATATACCGGCGGGGCATCAGAATGCCGATCGCCCACGGGCTGGCGCTCGCGGTCTGCGTGGTATCGGTCGTCATCGGCATCCAATTTCCCGTCATGTTCTCGCCGAATGTCTGGATGATCCTCATTTCCATCTATGTCCTGTTCGCCGCGGGATGGCCTGTGTGGGTCGTGCTCCAGCCCCGCGATTTCATCAATGCGCATATCCTCTATATCGGCATCGTGGTCATGATCGTGTCGGTTCTCCTGAACGGCTTCTCGGGCATGGCCATCGACGCGCCCTGGTTCAACCTCGCCGATGGCGTCCGGCACCTGGGGCTCATTTGGCCGATGATGTTCATAACCATCGCCTGCGGAGCGATTTCGGGATTCCATTCGCTCGTGGCCGGGGGAACGACCGGGAAGCAGCTCGCCAACGAGTGCGACGCCCGGCGCGTGGGATACAACGCCATGCTCCTGGAATCGACCCTGGCCATCTGCGTGCTTATCGCCATCGCCGTCGGGCTCCGCTTCGCCGACTACAAGGCCATCGTCTGGCCCGTCGCGGAAGGCGTCAAGTCCAATCCCATTCTCGGGTTCGCCCTCGCCGCGGGACGGCTGTTCAACCAGGGGCTGGGGATTCCCCTGTCGCTGGGTACGGTGTTCGGGATTCTCCTTGTCGAGGGCTTCGTGGTGACAACGCTCGATACGGCGATACGTCTGAACCGCTATCTCTTCGAAGAGCTGTGGACGATCCTGTTCCGGAACCCCCCGCGGATCATGAAGCACTACTGGTTCAATTCGGCCCTCTCGGTCATTCTCATGTGGGTGCTGGCGTGGTCGAACGCCTTCAATACCCTCTGGCCCATTTTCGGCACCGCCAACCAGCTCCTGGCGGCGCTCGGCCTGATCGCTGTATCCGGCTGGCTCTTCATGAAGGGGCGGAAATATCTCTTCGCGCTCATTCCCGCGGTTTTCATGATCGTGACCACCATCGCGTCCCTGTTCATCCTCCTCGGCAAGTATCTGCGGGACGGGAACTACATCCTGGCGGCGACTGACATTCTCCTGACAATCCTGGCGGTCGGCGTCGCCGTCATCGCCTGGAAGCGGTTCAGGCGCCCGGCGGAAGCCGCGAACGCGGGATGAAGGGCAGGCGGCGGATGATCCCTTTTTTTCATGAGAGGAAGCCGGTTGCGGTCATATAGATTCTTCATTACGGGTATCCAGCTCGGTAATCAGCATAAGATTCAGCCGTTTTCTCTGCAAAGCCCCCTTCCGCCGCTTCGCGCCACCTTCCCCCGAAGCGGG
>CAYNWJ010000563.1:0-2616 GCA_964400815.1 uncultured bacterium | reverse complement strand
CTTCTCCCGATACGGGGGAAGGTGGCGCGAAGCGACGGAAGGGGGCTTTGCAGAGGGCAGTTGAATCATGCGTTGTTTAATGAACAGTATACCCGGATTTTGTTTTATGTTCCGGGCGGATGTTCAGGACTGACAACAGTGTGTTTTTTTCGGTTTCAATTCCAGAAATATTTTCCTATATTTTGCAGTTCATACTGCCACCTTCTTCCCCCGCAACGAAGTACATGGATTCACGAGAGGATGTCCGTCCATGAGCCCATACCACCGTACCATTCATGTTTTCAGGATAAGTTCCATCATGCGTGGAGTCTTCAGCCTCGTGCTTTCGACAGCCCCACAAGCCGCCCACGCCCGGAAAACGGTGCAGGCGGACCGCATAGACGAGCCGGTCACCCTCGACGGCGTCCTGCATGAACGGGTATGGCGATCCGCCGAACCGGTCACCGATTTCACCCAGCGCGAACTGAACGAAGGCGAACCGCCCACGGAGCGCACGGAGGTCCGCGTCCTCTATGACCGGGACAATCTCTATATTGGTGTGATCTGTCACGACAGGGACCCGGACGGGATCGTCAACAAGGAACTCATGTGGGACGGCGACCTCAAGGGGGACGACTATTTCGCCTTCATCCTCGACACGTTCAACGACAACCGTTCGGCATTCTATTTCAGCACAAATCCCAATGGGGCGCTGCACGACGGCCTGGTGAAGAACGTGGAGGAGATCAACGACGACTGGGACGGTGTGTGGGACGTGAAGACGCGCATCACCGAACAGGGCTGGACCGCCGAATTCATGATCCCCTTCATGACCCTGAGATTCCCGAACGCGGAGGTCCAGAGCTGGGGCATCAATTTCTCCCGCCAGATCTGCCGCAGGAACGAGGAGATCCTCTGGACTGCATGGAGCCGTGACGACGGCATTCTCCAGCTTTCCAAGGCGGGATCGCTCACGGGGCTGGAGAACATCCGCCGCGGAAAGAAGACCGAGTTCAAGCCCCATGTCCTCGGAGGCGCAGAAAAATCTGCAGGCGAGGATCTCGACGACACCTTCAAGTACGGCATCGACATCAAGTATCCCCTCACGAGCGACCTGACGCTGGATTTCACCACCAAGACGGATTTCGCCCAGGTGGAGAGCGACAAGGAGCGGATCAATCTCACCCGCTTCTCCCTGGAATATCCCGAAAAGCGCGATTTCTTCCTGGAAGGCGCGGAGATCTATGATTTCAGCCAGGGACAGGCGAACCACGGCGGCATCAAGCTCTTCTATTCACGGCGCATCGGCCTCACCCCCGATCCCGACCGCCAGGAGGTGCCCATCATAGCGGGCGGCAAGCTCTCCGGCAAATCCGGTCCCTACAGCATCGGGGTCATGAACATGCAGACGGAGGAGACCACCGTCTACACGGACGACGGCGCAAAAAACGTCTATCCGGCCGCCAACTACAGCGTATTCCGTGTCAAGCGCGATGTGCTCGGACAATCGTACATCGGCTTTCTCGGCACCTCCCTCAACCGCGCCGGCGCCCCGGACACCGCGCCCACGGGCATCGTGGAACAGGACCGGTTCATCAACAAGCTCTACAACCACATGGGTGCGGTCGATTTCGCCTACAACACCAGCCGATTTCTCGGTGACAAGAACTTCTCGGTGCAGGGCTATTTCGCCACGAGCATGACCCCCGATGTCGATGGAGGCAACTACGCTGGAAGGGTGTCCATCGACTATCCCAACGACATGATCGACACCTATTTCTTCTACCACGGCATCGGGAGGAACTTCAATCCTGAAATGGGCTTCCTCGAGCGCGGGGGCATACAGGAATACGGCAGCGCTCTGCTGTGGATGCCGCGCTCGCGGCTGCCGTTCGTCCGCAAGCTCATGATCGAGCCCTATTCCTGGTCCTATATCACCGACATTTCGAACCGCATGGTCACCCGCACCGCAACAGTCCGGCCCGTCGGGTTCATGCTCAATTCCGGCGACGTGGTCTACATGGAATACCACTGGCATTACGATTATCTCGACTATTCCTACAACATCTTCGGCGACACGAACGTCGACAAAGGCGGCTACAGCTTCGAACACTGGTGGGTGCGCTACGAGAGCGAGAAGAGCCGTCCCGTCTCCCTCGACTTCTCATCCTCCTGGGGCGGCTACTACAGCGGCGACCGCACCAATTTCAGCGCCGCGCTCACCTTCAAGATCAACCGCTACCTCGCCCTCACTCCCGACCTGTCATACTACAAGGTCGATCTGGGGAACGACAGCTTCATCGCCCGCAACGCCAGCATGAAGCTCCAGACCAACGTCTCAACACGCCTCACCTCCAGCACCTTCGTCCAGTGGAACAACGAGACCAACGAGGCCGCCATGAACTTCCGCATCCACTGGATACCGAAGATCGGCAGCGACCTCTACATCGCCTACAACCAGCTCTGGGACGAGGAGGACGACATGCGGACGCTCTCCACCACGGGCGTGCTCAAGGTGGACTACCTGTTCAGGTTTTGAGAGCGTCCCGGACTGATGTCCGGGATGGCAGACCAATGACACGATAACCCCTCCGTCACATGCGTGACACCTCCCCTCACAGGGGAGGCAGGATACAG
>CAYNWJ010000562.1:0-2621 GCA_964400815.1 uncultured bacterium | reverse complement strand
ACCGGTACAGGAACAGCCCCGAGCGGGCGCTCATGGGCATTTTCGTGGGTTTTCTGTTCAATGTGTTCATCGTCAATTTCATCAAGGAGTATAATTTTTCGCGCATCGCCTCCTTCTATTGCTGGGGGATGAATTCCATCCTGATATCGGGGTGGCGTTTCCTCTACCGGATCCGGGCGGAAAAGTCCGCCGAATTCGCGGGCAAGAAAACGGTGATCGTCGGGCATGTAACCGATGCCGCCGTACTCAAGGGGATGATCGAGCGCTCCGGACGGTATCATTATGACATCGTCGGCTGTGTCGAGGTCTCCGAAGATGCCATACGCGGCAGGGAAACGGACGGTGTCCGCGTTCTGGGCCTGATCGGCGAACTGGGCGAGGTCATCAGGGAATACGGCATCAATGTTGTCGTGATGGTGGGGTCTTCGCTGCCCTATTCCAAGGTGTTGCATTACGGGGAAAAACTCGGCGTGATGCGGCCGGAATTCAAACTTGTGCCGGAACTCATCGGCAACGGGGAAGTTAAAGAAGATAAGGACAAATCGGTAACAATGATCGATATTTCCCCGGGCGGCATGGTCGGGGAATCAAACATGCGGGAGAGCTGAATGGAAAGACATGGACGAATCAATATCGTGCTGCTCGTTATCGTCGCCGTCATTGCGGCGTCGTCGATGCCGTTTGGGGCAGAGGCCAACGACATACAGAAAATACAGGACCACATCGTCATCGAACAGCAGATCCTCCAGTATGTCAGGAACGCCTTTGTCGATACCCTGAGCACCGAAACGCTGCTCGACGGGGCGGTGAAGGGCATGATCGACAAGCTCGATCCCCATTCCAGCTACATGCCCCATGACGCCGCGCAGGATTTCACCGAAAAGATACGGGGTAATTTCGAGGGAATCGGCATCACCTTTTCCATGATTAACGACAAGATCACCGTCATACAGGTCATCCCCGGCGGTCCATCGGAAACGGCGGGACTTCTGCCACGCGACAAGATCGTGAAGATCGACGGTGAGGACGCCATAGGTTTCAGCCAGGACGACGTGAAGGACAGTCTCCGCGGACCCAAAAACTCGAAGGTCAAGGTCCATGTGGAGCGCCCCGGAAGGGAAAGCCTCCTGGAATTCACCATCATCCGCGACCGGGTGGACCTCGACAGCGTCTCCCAGTCGCTCATGCTCAACGATGACACGGGCTACATCGCCATCAGCAAGTTCACCATCAGGACCGGCTTTGATGTCAGTGTCGCCCTCGACCGTCTCAGAAAACAGGGGATGCGTAAACTGATTCTCGATCTGCGGAGCAATTCCGGAGGCTCCCTCGACGCGGCCGTCCGGGTCGTCGACCAGTTCATCGGGGAGAGCAAGCAGCTCATCGTGGAGACCAGGGGACGGCGCGAGGGCCGTGACAACCAGAAGATATTCACCACCGGCAGCGGCGAATATTCGGACATTCCCATCGTGGTGTGGATCAATCACGGGTCGGCATCGGCTTCGGAGATCGTCGCCGGCGCCCTTCAGGACCACGACAGGGCGCTCATCGTGGGGCAGACCTCCTTCGGCAAGGGATTGGTGATGAATTCATTTCCCATCAAGAAGGGCGGTGACAACCTCGGAAACCTGATCCTCTCTGTCGCCCACTACTACACCCCCTCCGGGCGTCTCATCCAGCGGCCCTATGAAGAGGGACGGGAACAGTATATCAAGGAAGGGTTCGACGACATCGATCCCAATGCGGCGGATTCTTCCAAGGCCGGGAAGCCGGTCTTCACCACCGATCTCGGACGGGATGTGTATGGGGGAGGGGGCATCACACCCGATGTCACCATCATACCGTCGAAGCGCATGAATTCACTTGAAATCGCCCTCCTGCGCTCCAACATCTTTTTCGAGTTCGTCGATGACTATCTTCTCCGCCATGACGACATTCCCGCGGATTTTTCCGAATTCCTGGAAAACTACCGGATCCCGGATGCTGAGATCGAATCCTTCCGGGAATTCGCCGCCGGGAAGGGTGTGAATATCGACAACAACGCCGAATTCGAAAACGAGCTCGAAAAGCTCGTGAAGAAATACGATCTTCCCCCGGAAAGCGCCGAGGCCATGCAAAGCACCCTCGAACGGCAGGACATCGATCTGAACGAATCCATGTTCGACAAGAGCGTCGTGTTGATCGAGCGTGAGATTAAAAAGGAAATTGCGCGCATCGTCTGGGGAGATGAGGAGCGTTTCAGGGTCTGGCGCCACGAGGACCCCGACCTCGTGAGCGTACTCGGCTGCTTCGATCAGGCCGAGGAACTCCTGGAACGGCGGTTGGCCATGTTGAAGGAACTCGATGAGCGTTGACGACCGGGAGATTTGAATTACGTCCAGCATCCTCACGCGGCGGCGGCCTTGATGACAATCGGCTGCCGCCGCTCTTTTTATCGGATGATCTCCGGGCCCGAGGGTTCTGCTTTCTTTTTCAATTGCGCGGGGCTATCTTGCCATAGCCGTACTTGTTCCGGCCGGCACACTCACAATGCGACCACATACGGGAGGATGGCATGCGAACGTTCCTTGACGATATGGCAAAAAGTCCAAAAATGGCCATTCACGCGCACGTAAGTGATT
>CAYNWJ010000561.1:0-2644 GCA_964400815.1 uncultured bacterium | reverse complement strand
GAAACGGTATGTCTCAATGCGCTTGAAATAATCGGGTTTTTCAGGAAGCCCTAATTATCTTGATAACCGGCTAAAGGTTTGTAATACGGGACATCGTTTCGTATGTTAGGGTTTTGTTAAAACGGTTCCAACACAGTATTGGATACAGTCCGGAGCATCAACAGACGGGTTTACAAAACGGAACGTTCCATGGTCAGGCCGCTGCTCGGCGAATCGCGATTCAGGCTCTATCCGGAGGAGGTGCTCTGC
This sequence comes from uncultured bacterium, assembly GCA_964400815.1. GTDB lineage: Bacteria > Latescibacterota > Latescibacteria > Latescibacterales > Latescibacteraceae. The sequence goes on along the minus strand of CAYNWJ010000561.1, from coordinate 2,395 downwards.
ATTCTCTTCTTCGGCATGCTCCTGTTCCTTTCCTGGCGCTTCGGGACCGACATCAAGGGCCCCACGGTGATGGTCCGGGCGGTCATCAACGTCTTTTTGATCATCCTGGGCATCGCGCTCCTCTCGGGTAAATTCGGCGTGCTTCTCAAGGTCGTCCGCAACTGGATCCCCATCGTCTTCATTCTCATCGCCTATGAGAACCTCGGCGATCTCGTTCACCTCGTCAATCCCCACGACGCCGATCCCGCGCTGGTGGAGATCGATGCGGCGCTCTTCCTCGGCCATAATCCCACCCTCATGCTGGAACGGGTGATACGTCCCTGGTTCAGCGAAATCATGCATATGTGCTATGTGAACTATTACCCCTTTCTTCCGGTCATCGGTTTCGTGCTCTATATGGGCCGGGACTATCACAGGTTCCGCAACGTGATGATGAGCGTCATCCTGGGCTTCTACCTGGGATACGTGGGCTATCTGCTGGTGCCCACGGTCGGCCCGCGGTATCACATGGCCGATCTCTTCACTGTCAGCGTGGAGGGAACGACCATGCTTTCCTCGAAGGTCTACGAGATGCTCAACGCCCTCGAATCAACTCGCAGGGACTGCTTTCCCTCCCTGCACACGGCCATCACCGTCATCGTGACCGTGTATGCATTCAGGTACCGCCGCTGGCTGTTCTGGCTGATGCTCCCGTTCTGCCTCGGCATCATCATGGCGACCATGTATCTGCGATATCATTATGTCATCGACGTGATCGCCGGTCTTGCCCACGCCTCCTTCTGCATCTGGGCCGGGCCGCGGGTGAACAGCCTCTGGTACCGGTATGTCACGGGGGACCATGTTCGCGAAGACTATCCGGCGCGTCTGACGCCGATCGAGCAGCTTGCATCGCTGTGGCGGCGATTCAGGAAGAGGCGTTGACGGCGCCGGCCCTCGGACGCGGGACCGTCCGCCGCCCTTTTCAATTGCCTCATGACCGACAGTATTGTATATTAAGAAGATAGCCTTGGAACAGGGTGTTTCGGCGGGACAAACACTAAGGAATGCGCATGGGTACGGCAGCGGAACGGGGGTTTTCCTTCGAGGTGACGGCGGTGTGCCCGGAAACGGGGGCCCGCGCCGGCGTGCTCACCACCCCCCACTCAGTCATCGAGACACCGGTCTTCATGCCCGTGGGCACCCAGGGCACGGTCAAGACCATGTCCCAGCAGGAACTCGGGGAGATCGACGCCCGTATCATCCTCGGCAACACCTATCACCTCTATCTCCGTCCGGGCCCGGAGCTGATACGGCGCGCGGGGGGGCTTCACGGTTTCATCGGATGGGACCGGTCGATCCTGACGGACTCGGGCGGTTTCCAGGTGTTCAGCCTGAGCGATCTCAGGACGCTGACGGATGACGGTGTGGAATTCAGGTCGCACATCGATGGTTCCACGCATCTTTTCACGCCCGAAAACGTCATAGAGATACAGGACGACCTGGGCTCGGACATCGTGATGCCCCTGGACGAATGCATCCCGTATCCGGCTGAAAGAAAATATGCGGAGAAATCGTGCGAGACCACCATTCGCTGGGCGGAACGGGCTCAAGCGGCCCACGCGAAACTGGATACGGGCAAAAGCCGACTGTTCGGCATCTGCCAGGGAAGCGTGTTTCCCGATCTTCGCGAGCGTGTTGCGGAACGCATGGTGGCGATGGACTTTCCGGGATATGCGCTGGGCGGTCTGGCTGTCGGTGAACCGAAGGATGAAATGTTCGACATGGTGAAGACGACCACCGACGTGCTCCCGGCGGAAAAGCCCCGGTATCTGATGGGCGTCGGTTTCCCCGACGACATCGTGGAGGCGGTCTCCCGCGGCGTGGACATGTTCGACTGCGTGATGCCCACCCGTAACGCCCGCAACGGCACGGTGTTCACGCCCGACGGCAAGCTGGTGCTCAAGAACGCCCACGAGGCGGAGCATTTCGGCCCCATCGACCCGGATTGCTCGTGCGCCGTGTGCAGACACTACACGCGGGCGTACATCAGGCACCTGTTCCGGGCTGGCGAGATACTCGCGCCCCGGCTCGCGACCTTGCACAGCATCAATTTCTATCTCGATACGATGCGCCGCATGAGGCGTGCGATCATCGAAGGACGTTTCCCGTCGTGGCGGGACGCCTTCCTCGCCCGGTTCAGAAGAGTGGAGGACGGCGGCACATGATAAAACGTCACTCCGCAGAAAAAACAGGTGTCCGGAGACTGTGAAGAGACAGTATCATACATAACTGTACTGTCCGGAGAACGATTCACAGAATAGTATTATTCGTTGCAGCAAAACTCACCCCCGCGATGAAGGACTTTGGTATTCTGTTGTTTTTGCAGCGCTTCCCCCTCTGCTATGATATAAGTCAA
>CAYNWJ010000560.1:0-2652 GCA_964400815.1 uncultured bacterium | reverse complement strand
CGTCGGTGAGCACGGAGATGCACGAGGCTCCGTTGTCCGCATAGATCCGGGCCACATCCGTGACCGAAACATCGTCGCGGATGACGCCCCTGGAGGGTGAGGCCGTCTTGATCTCGGCGATGAGCGAGCAGCCGGACCTGCCGAGCGCCCGTGCGAATCCCCGGGGCTCATCAGCATCACGGCATCTCTCCTCGAGCTCCGCGAGAGGGCGGCGCTTCATGCATTCAGCGACGAATGTCCGCTTGTATTCCACGATTTCCGCGAGTATGCCGGTCATGAATTGGTGAACTCCTTCAGGGCGTCGAGTTTCTTCGCGGCCGCGCCCGAATCGATGGACTCGGCGGCCGCCTTCACGCCCTCTTCCGGGGTTTCGGCCTTTCCGCCGGCGCAGATGGCGAACCCGGCGTTGAGGAGCACGATGTCACGCGCCGGACCGTCGCTCCCCGCGAGCACGGCGCGGAATATGCCGGCGTTATCCTCCACACGCGATGCGACCAGATCGTCCGGCGCGGCCCTGCCGATACCGAAGTGTTCCGGATCGACCGTGATGAGCGAAACACAGCCGTCCTCCACGACAGCCACCGTCGTCTCCCCCGTCGTGGTTATCTCATCGAGACCGTCGGAACCGTGCACCACGAATCCCTTTTCGCAGCCCAGGTCGGCAAGCACCCCCGCAACGGTGGGCACCAGGTCCGGACTGTAGACTCCGAGGAGCTGACGGCGGGCGTCGGCCGGATTCGTCATGGGCCCGAGGATATTGAAGAACGTCCGGATGCCCAGTTCGCGCCGGGGCCCGATGGCGTATTTCATGGAGGCATGATATTTGGGCGCGAACATGAAGCCGATGCCGACCGAATCGAGGCATTGGGCTGTCCGTTCGGGCGGTATATCTATGTTGACTCCCAGCGCCTTGAGCACATCGGCGCTTCCGCAGGCCGAGGAAACCGACCGGTTGCCGTGCTTCGCGACCGTGATCCCCGCGCCGGCCGCCACGAATGCCGAAATGGTCGAGATGTTGAATGTCCCGGAGCCGTCGCCCCCCGTGCCGCAGGTGTCCAGCACGTTGGGATCGGCGGCCGTGATGCGCGTCGCCTTCTCCCGCATGACCGCGGCGAACGATGCGATCTCGTCCACGGTCTCGCCCTTGAGCCGCATGGCCACGAGGAAGCCGCCGATCTGGGCCTCCGTCGCCTCACCGCTCATGATGGTGTTCATGGCCGCGCGGGCCTCCCCGCGGTCGAGGTTTTCACCGTTCACTGCCTTTTGGATATACTCTTTCATGCTTCCCCCCAATGTCGCCGCGGCCACATATCCGGCCCGGTGGTCACGGCGGTTCGTTCATGCCTTCAGAAAATTGTCGAGAAGTTTCATCCCCTGCTCGGTCAGAATTGATTCGGGGTGGAACTGAACTCCCTCGGTCGGATGCTCCCTGTGCCTGAGCCCCATGATGATGTCGCCGTCGGTCCACGCGCTCACCTCCAGACAGTCCGGAAGCGTCTCGCGCTCGACGATGAGCGAATGGTAGCGGATGGCGGTGAACTGATCGTCAAGTCCCGTGAAAATGCTCCGGCCGTCGTGGGAAATAACGGATGTCTTGCCGTGTACGACCCGCGGCGCCCGGATGACCTTTCCGCCGAAGGCCTGTCCGATGGACTGGTGGCCCAGGCAGACGCCGAGAATGGGGATTTTACCCGAAAAGGACCGTATGGTCTCCACCGATATCCCCGCCTCGCCGGGTGTGCAGGGACCGGGCGATATGACGATCTTCGCGGGTTTCATGGTTTCGATGTCACCCACGGTTATCTTGTCGTTTCTGAACACGCGCAGGTCGGCGCCCAGTTCGCCCAGGTACTGGACGAGGTTGTAGGTGAAGGAATCATAGTTGTCTATCATCAGTATCATGTCGATGTCTCCGGCCGGGAATTGCCGCTGAACAGCATGCCGTTTTCGCGGGGATCCCGTCATGTCCACGGTTATCTGGGGACGGACAGCTCGCCGCTCTCCGCCATGTCGATGGCCCGGAAGAGGGCCTTCGCCTTGTTGACGCACTCCTGGTATTCGCGCTCGGGATCGGAATCGGCCACGATGCCCGCTCCGGCCTGGATATATGCCTTGCCGTCCTTGACCACCAGGGTGCGGATGGCGATGCAGGAATCGAGATTGCCCTGATAGTCCACATAGCCGATCGCGCCGCCGTACACGCCCCGGCGGGTGGGCTCGAGCTCGTCGATGATCTCCATGGCCCTGATCTTGGGCGCACCGGTGAGGGTCCCCGCCGGATAGAATGACAGGACCGCGTCGAACCGGTCCTTGTCACCGGTCAGGCCGCCCTTCACCGAGCTCACCATGTGCATGACATGGCTGTAACGCTCGATGAACATCTTGTCGGCGACCCGCACGCTGCCGTACTCCGCAACTCTTCCCACATCGTTCCGCCCCAGATCGAGGAGCATCACATGCTCGGCCCGTTCCTTTTCGTCCGCGAGCAGTTCCTCCGCCAGGGCATCGTCCTCCTCGGGCGTGGCGCCGCGCGGCCGTGTTCCCGCGATGGGCCGCACCTCCATCTCCCCGCCCTCCACACGGACCAGCATTTCCGGGGAGGCGCCCACGATGTCCATGCGGTCGGTGGAGATGAAGAACATGTACGGCGAT
>CAYNWJ010000559.1:1637-2654 GCA_964400815.1 uncultured bacterium | reverse complement strand
GATCGAGTCCTATCTTTCATCACCACGCGAGGACTGGCCGGAAGATGCGGACTTCTCCACCCACGATTATCATTCGAATCTGCAGCTCGATTATGTGGGCATCCCCTCGATGGGAATCACCGCGGACAAATACGGGACCACCCTCGGCGGCGGCATCGGCATGCTTTTCAGCGACATGCTCGGAAATCACATTCTCGGCCTGGATGCCAAAGTGGTGGGGCAGATGGAGAATTTCGGAGCGCAGACGTATTATATCAACCGGGAAAACCGTTTCAACTGGGGTCTCAACGGCAGCAGGATACCCTATTCCAGTTCGACGGTCGAGGCTGAACCCGTCATGGTCTCGATCGACGACCGGAACGTCGAGGCGATCGAGGTCGTCCAGAAGACAGACCGGGTAACCGTCAATACGTTCAAGTCGAGCGTCAGCTATCCTTTCTCGAAAACGACCCGCATCGAATTGAACACCGGCTATACCTACCGTTCGTATGAACGGAAGCGGGAACGGGTTGTGGTATACCGCGACCGTGTTCTGGAACGGACGAAACGAAGCGTGGATGCCCCGAACGCACTTCATCTCGCCAATACCTCGATAGGATTAGTGGGCGACACCTCGTATTTTGGCTTTACCTCGCCGATGCGGGGCGGCAGATACGTCATCGAAGTCGAACCGGTATTCGGATCGCTCCAGTTCCAGAGAATCACCGCCGACTATCGGAGGTATTTCTTTTCACGGTATGCGACGCTTGCGGTGCGGCTGCTGCATTACGGCTATTACGGCGCCGAAGCGGAACACGACCGCCTCTCCCCCATCTTTCTGGGATACGGGACCTATATCAGGGGCTATGAACTGGGCACATTCAGTCTTTCCAGGAACAGACCTTCCGATGCCGATGGCGGTGCGTATCCCGGACTCGACCGCCTCATAGGCAGCAAGATCGGCGTGGTGAACGTGGAATTCCGCATTCCGTTGTTCGGCACGGAACGGTATGGTATCTTCAAGAATCGGTTCCTGCC
>CAYNWJ010000559.1:0-1627 GCA_964400815.1 uncultured bacterium | reverse complement strand
TTCCTGCCCACCGAGTTGACGTTGTTTGCGGACGGCGGGACTGCCTGGAAGAAGGGCTCATATCCCGATATGACCTTTGCGCGCGATTCGAAAAAGAGGGTTCCGGTCTTCAGTACGGGGGTTTCGGCGCGTTTCAATCTTATGGGCATACTGGTCGGTGAGCTCTATTGGGCCTATCCCTTCCAACACCCCGAAAAAGAGGGGCATTTCGGATTCCAATTGGCGCCCGGGTGGTAACGGCGAACGAGGCCCGGAACCTTTACCGGCCCCGCGTGGCGATCTGGAAAATACCGGCGCCGCATCCCTTCCGTCCATTCGGTTCTTCGACGCCTGACACGGGAAAATGAAATCAGAAAGAAGCGGCGACAAGAATACCATACAGTTCCGAAAGGAGACGCTCCATGTCAACAAAGCTCGTCCGTTGCAGAACATGCGGATTCATAACCCCGGCATCGTCACTGGGAAAAACATGTCCCGCCTGCGGAGTGCCGAACAAGGCATTCGAGGAATTCGAGAGTGGTGTCGATGAATCGAGACGTCGGTGGCTTGCGCTCCACGCGCATTCAATTTTCGTTCATCTCCCTCAGGCGATCTCCATGCTGCTCCTCCCCGCGATAGTGATAGGAATGCTTGCACCGGACCTCCCGGTATTGAGCGGAAGAATCATCGCTTTCGCCGAGCTGGCAGGCATTCTCTTGCCGTTTGCCGCAGCGGGAGGGCTGACGAGCGGTCTGATCGACGGTAAAATTCGTTTCAAAAAACTCTCCCCCCGGTATCTCAGGATCAAAACCATCGCCGGCATGGCATTTTTCGCCGTCACGGTCATCATCGCCGTCATTGCATTCACGGCGGGCATCGAATCCGATACATTCGGTATTATGGCATTTCTCTCGCTGGTCGCACTTGTTCTGTCGATACTCCTCGGAAAAATTGGCGGTATGTTGCTCTGTTCGGTGATGAAAGGTTGAAACAATGCGCCACCCGGCACCGAATGGAGCGGCATCACAGTATCAAGCAAGCGAGGCGTCCATCGTCCGCATGCGTCGGTGAAACCGTTACAGGTTCACAGTGGTTTCAATTGTCAGGGAGACATGCGGGAGCTATATTGCACCCATTATCTCATCCCGGATACAAAAGGAATGCCACCGACCGAAGCACGGGGCGATGCAGCGATACAGCAGCTTTCTTGCCTTTGGTCATGATCAGCCGTCATCAACGAACATATCGTACAGGAGGAGCCCGTCATGAGAAAATTCATAAACAACCCGGAAGATTTCGTGGACGAGATGCTCGAAGGCATACTCCTTGCCCATCCCGACCGCCTGACCAGCGTGAACGGCACGCCCCGCGCAATCATCCGCGCGCACCTGGAAGCGGGAAAAGTCGGGCTTGCGACGGGAGGCGGATCGGGGCACCTGCCGGTATTCCTCGGCTATGTGGGCGCGGGGCTCCTCGACGGCTGTTCCGTAGGGGGGGTGTTCCAGTCGCCGAGCGCGGACACCATGTATGAGGTGACGAAGGCCGTCGACAAAGGCGCGGGCGTTCTCTACATCTACGGCAACTACAGCGGCGACTGCATGAATTTCGACATGGCGAAGGACATGGCCGACATGGACGGCGTCCGTGT